>JALYXS010000451.1 GCA_030946965.1 Acidobacteriota bacterium | reverse complement strand
TAATAGCGTGGCGCGCTCCTTCAACGATTCGCGCACCAGGCTAAACTCCAGGTTCTTTAAGTACCGGAGGCCGCCGTGAACAAGTTGCGAGTTTTTGCCGCTGGTTCCCGACGAGAAGTGATTCTTTTCGATCAGCGCCAAGCGGACGGGAATTTTGTTCTCGACCGAGCGCAGGGCGAGATCGCGGGCGATGCCCGCACCGTTGATACCGCCGCCTAAAATCAGTACATCGAACTCTTCCCGCTTGAGCCGCTCGATGTTATCTTCACGGCTGGCGGGCATGGCCGTTCCAATTTGCTAAGCCCGAGCCGCTTTAGTCAATACCTCATGAATACGCCTCGCCACGATCAAATCCTCGCCGGGTTGGAGCATCCAAACGCCAATCACGATCGTTTTCCCATCGGCGGGTATTCCTGCGGAAGCGCCTTTGGTGCTCCCTGTAGACGGATTGAGTTCGATGCTCGGAGTGCCGCGGCGAAGCTCGAGCATGACATCGCGAGGAGAAATCTTCACTCGCTCCTGGTCGTACGTCAATAGTAGATGCGGGACGTGATTCGCGACCGGAGGAATCGCAATCTTCGATTTCAGCGTGGGGATGTCTTTCAGTTGGCCCGCGATGCGATCGGCGCGATTCCGGAACTCGGTTTCGAAACCGGCGTCGGACTGGCTCAAGAACCAATCGACGGCGGCTACCATCCCGACAATCTGCTCTTTGGCCACCTTCATTCCGCGGCCCACGCCATCGAATGGATTATTACTCGCCACAGCCGACGCGATCAGGTCCTTTCTGCCTAACAACAGGCCGGCATTCTGCGGTCCGCGAATGCCTTTTCCGCCGGAGAACGTAACCAGGTCGAAGCCCATCCGCGTATAATTCCAAAGGTTCGCAATTGGAGGAACATCCGCGGCGGCATCGTTGAAGCAGGGTATTCCGTGTTTGTGCGCCACCCGAATCCAGTCTTCGCGGCCAATGTCTCCCTGTTCCGACGCGTTGTAAAACATGGCCATCACCGTTTTGGCATTGAAGGCCTCTTCATACTGCCGCGTGGTCTCCACCTCGACAAAGCGGATGCCGCAGCACCGGATAGCCTGATCGTAGCCATAGCGATGCCCCTTCTGAATAATCACTTCGTCTTTCATGCGCGGCACTTCCGTCGGGATGTCCAGGATCCCCGACTTGTTGGCGAGAGTAACGCATGCCGCCGTGCCGAGCGTCAAGGCGGAAGCCGCTCCGGCCGAGACCAACGCGGCTTCGCAATGTAGTTTTTGAGCGAGATACTCGCCAGCGGCTTTCTGCAGTTCGACCAGACGCACGGGATGCCTCGCGGCTTGGGCCACGGCCGCCTGTACGGCGGCAGGCATGATCGACGCCGTCAACGCCGTATAGGTGCCCGCCGCGTTTATGATCTTTGCGACGCCCAGCTTGTCATAGTAATCTTCACCTTCGGGAGGAGACGAACGCGTTGTGGCCGGGGCGCCTTGCAGGCCCCGCGATTGACTCGCAAAACCTCCAATCGCCGCTAGCGACGTGAAAAATTTTCTGCGGCCGTTTGTTGGAATCGGCATACGCTCTCATTTATACCGCTATCGGCGGCGCAAAGGAGTGAAAGTCGCGTGGCTGGCGGGAAAGAAAATTCGTGACCCGGCCTGGCGCGAAGCCAAACCGGGCTTTCTCAAAAGAATGCAGCGCACCTGAACCGTCAGGAAACGTGTTGCGTTTTATACTGGCTCAACATTTGCTCCATCTGATCTTTTAGATGCAGCTTCAGCTTCTTCAGACGATGCTCTTCCACCTCCTCCTGTTCGCTCAAAAACGGCTTGGCTTCCAATTCCCCCACCAACTGCTTGTACTGGTGGTGTTGATCGGCCAAGTGGCGATATTCTTCGCTCGTCTGCATCAGGTGCGCTTTGATTTCGTCTAGTGAATTCCGTTCCATTCGATGGCATGCCTCCTGGAGTGGAGTTGCCGCGCCGCGCCATCCGGTACGGAGAAAAAAGGCGTGGTGGGTAGCTTCACTTCGTTCATTTGAAGTGGCGGCCAGTGCTCAAAACCAGCCGTCTATCCAGACATTATCATGAATGAAACTTCATGACAATAGCGTTATCCACCGGGTCGGAATAGTAATCTTTCCGCCGGCCAATCTCAAAAAATCCGGCTAAGCGGTATAGTTCCCGGGCCGGTTCGTTCGATTCGCGGACTTCGAGAAAAGCCGTCCCCGCATGCTCCCGGAGCAGAGTTTGCAGCAAATTGCGAGCGATGCCGCGGCGGCGGAATTCGGGCTTCGTCATCACATCCAAGATCTCGATTTCGCCGGGCGCCAACTCGCGCCATACAAGGAAAGCGAGCGTGACTTCATCCCGCGCGGCGATCAGGCGCCGGTACCCGGAAGAGTCCCACGGCGGCTCTGGATGCGCCTCGCGCACGTCGAAGCGCCAGTCCAGTTCGAGTTTCCGGTACACTTTTCACCATACATGAAGCGTCGCGAATTTCTCTTAGGAATGGGATTCAGTTGGCTCCCGTTTTTCCACCGCAAGTTTGTCACGCTCGCCGGAATTCCGTTTCATGTGCTCCGCTACCGGCGAAGCGGCCGCCGGTACCTGTTCATCCACGGAGACGAGCCGACCGCGCGCGAGGTATTGACCATTCACATGGAAACGCATCCGGGGATTGCGTACCTGGTGACCGGGACGGAGCGCGAGGTTCCGCTAGATGGAGGGAAGCTCGATCCGAATCGAATGTTTTCCCGCACGGGCGCTGAAGCGAATCTGAAAAAACTGAATCCCGATTGGACGCCGGATAAAATCGCGCGCGCCCTGGATTTTCTCGACGATGAGCGCGAGAAGCTGGTGCGCCATCTAGCGCCTCCCGGTGACGGATTGCTGATCGCGCTTCACAACAATCGCGATTACTCGGTGCAAGATGAAGTCGCGAGTAGCGACGAAGTTTCGCTTAAGCAGCCGGAACGCCCGCGCGAATTTTTTCTGTGTACCGATCCGCGGGATTATGCGATCCTCGCGAAATCGCCTTTTAACGTGGTCCTGCAGAATCGGAAACCGGCCACGGACGATGGCTCGCTTTCGCGCCTGGCCGCGCGTCGCGGTTTTCGATATCTGAATCTGGAATGCGGCGCCGGCCAGTTCGAGGCGCAAATCGAGCGGCTCGGATGGGCGGAGCGGAATTTAGCCTGACAGCTCAAGCGCGTCTCTCAACTCAAGCGCGTCGCTCCAACGCAAGACGGTCTTGGCCAAGTCTGCGCCGGCCTCGTACGTGTCCAGGCCGGCCGGGACGGCGCCGTGTAGGAGTAAAACGCTGGGCCCTTCACCTCGCCGCCGCCGGGCCAGAAACCCGCGCTGATCACTTCATGCGAATAGCCTTCGCGCGTCATGAAATCCGCGCCCGGGCGCTCCGGCGTGCGCCGTCCGGA
>JALYXS010000348.1 GCA_030946965.1 Acidobacteriota bacterium | reverse complement strand
CATGCACGCCATCAGCACGGATTCAATTAATATCTGCAGCATGATATCGAACCGCCGCGCGCCGAGCGCTATGCGAATTCCGATTTCGCGGGTGCGCTCGGTCACGCTCACCAGCATGATGTTCATGATCACAATGCCACCCACCAGCAAAGAGATGCATGTCACCGGAATCACGACGGCGGTTACCAGGGCGAGCAGCGTGTCGATAAATCCGCGGATCGCATCGGGCGTCAGCGTGTCGAACGTGTCCGTCTGCCCCGGGCGGTTATGAAACTTGGTGCGTAGAGCCACCCGGGTCAGGTCCAACGATTGCTGAAGGCTCAATCCCGTTCCCGGTTTCGGCCGCCCGAAGATCGCAATCGATTGGCTCGAGCCGTACATCCGGTTGTAAACGGTAATCGGGATGTATGCCGATTTATCCTGGCTGCGCCCAAACGCGGATCCCAACTTTTCCTGCACGCCCACAACGACGATATCGATCCCATTGATCTTGATTTCCTTACCGAGCGGCGAGCCGCCATCCGGAAAGAGAATGCCGCGCGTTTCATCGCCAATCACGGCGACGGCGGAACGCGTTCGCTCTTCCTCCTCGGTAAAAAAGCGTCCTTCGGTGAGGGTAATATCTCGAATATCGACCATCGAAGCGGAGACGCCTAAAACGGATGCCTCCTCGCAGATGAATGCGCCGCGCTTGATATCCGCGCCGTGCTGCTGATACGGGCTGTAGAGGGTGTTGTCGTTGTTGATCGATTCGAGGTACCGGTCGTCCGCGAGCGTAAGTTGTTTGTTGCGCCGGATCTTATTGAAATATTCCTTGCGGCTGAGACGGCCCGCGGACGCGATCTGCGCGATCAGGTACGAATCGCTGCCGAACGCTTTTGCCGTGCTCTGTTCCGCATAGGCGCCAAGGCCTTCGATAGCCGAGCCGACCATGATCACGCTCGCCACGCCGATGATCACGCCCAGAAGCGTCAAAAAGCTGCGCAGCTTATGCACGCGAATCGAATCGAAGGCGAGTTTCAGTGCGTTGCCGAGATCGTAACGCAAGCGTGCCATGTATTTTTAGGATAACGTAAGATGAAGAATCGCCCTTGCTTCGAATCGCCTACAGCATAGAATTCCTGATCGCGATTATCGCCATTTTTACGTTTTGGAGCGAGGTCG
The DNA here is from genome assembly GCA_030946965.1 of Acidobacteriota bacterium. Lineage (GTDB taxonomy): Bacteria > Acidobacteriota > Terriglobia > Bryobacterales > Bryobacteraceae > JALYXS01. Next base: position 3,291 of record JALYXS010000348.1, on the reverse strand, counting down.
GCGGCCAGGGGCATCTCGATTTGATGCCGTGGTATTGGAAACTCGGCTTTTCGCTTGCCGCCGCCGTGGTTTGCCTCAAGCTGACAGCCGCAATGCTGGAAAAGCAGAGCATCTGGTCGAAATCGACGCTGCGCTGGCTATTGGCGCTTGGACTCTTAGCGGCCGGAGCCGGCGCGGTGACTTACTACGTTCATCTCAACGAACCGGCCGATACGGACGAAAGCGATACCGTCTATTCATCCTCGGAGAGGAAACGCGGATGAAATCAGGCCGAATTGGCTACTTCGGCCGGTACGCGATGCAGTCGATCTCGACCTTCATCTCCGCCACGGCGAAGCGGCAGGCGACCGTGGTCCGGGCAGGCTTTTGTTCCCCGAAAAACTCCGCGTAAACCTGGTTCATGGCGGCGAAATCCCCGCCATCCGCCAGAAACACCGAGCACTTCACCACATCGTGCAGGGAAGCGCCCACGCCTTCCAAGATGCGCTGGATGTTCGTCAACACCAAACGCGTTTCATGTTGGATGTCGCCTAAAGACATTTTGTCCGTGGCTGGGTCCACGGGACCTTGCCCCGCTACAAAAATGAAATCGCCGGCGCGCACGGCGGGCGAGTAAGGCCCCCTCGGAACCGGCACTCCGGCAGGCGTTAATCTCTCAATCATCGTTTAATGTCCTTCCGCTTCGAGCATTCGTTCCGCTTCAGTGGCCGCCATGCAGCCCGCTCCGGCGGCCGTAATTGCCTGCCGGTACGTTCGATCTTGCACGTCCCCAGCGTGAAACACGCCGGGGATATTGGTCCGAGCGCCGCCTTTCGATAGGATATAGCCGTCGGCATCCGTCTCGATTTGTCCCCGAAAAACAGCGGTGTTGGGTATATGTCCGATCGCGACGAAGAATCCATCGACTTCCTGCTCCCAAACCGCCCCGGTTTGCGCATTTCGCAGGCGCACGCCGGTCACAACGTTCTTTCGAACATCGTGCACCTCTTCGACCAGCGTGCTGGTAAGAAACTTAATCTTCGGATTGGCGCGAACCCGATCGAGCATGATCTTCGATGCCCGGAACGTTCCCGTGCGATGCACCAGCGATACTTCCGAGCCGAATCTGGTGAGGAAATTGGCCTCTTCCATGGCGGAATCGCCGCCGCCCACGACCATAATTTTCTTGCCCCGGTAAAAGAACCCGTCGCAAGTGGCGCAAGAGCTGACGCCGTGTCCGATCAAGCGCTGTTCGGACGGCAAGCCGAGCCATCTGGCCGAAGCTCCGGAGGCGACGATCAGCGTGCGTGCTTCCTCCCACTGGTCTTCTATTTTTAGCCGGAACGGGCGCTTCGAAAGATTGGCTTCGAGAATCGAACCGTCCACGTAGCGGGCCCCAAAACGTTCGGCCTGCTTCTTCATGTTCTCGATGAGGTCGGGCCCGTTGATTCCCTCCGGGAACCCCGGAAAGTTCTCGACATCGGTGGTCAGCGAGAGTTGCCCGCCTGCTTCGCGGCCCTTTACGACAAGCGGGTTCAGGTTCGCGCGGGCGGCGTAGATTGCCGCCGTATTTCCGGCGCAACCCGACCCGGCGATGACTACATCATGCATCGGCTGCCTTCATTTTAAATTGGATTTTTCAACTGTAACATGCGCGCGGCAGCATTCGCCGCGCGGTATCGGGCTGCCATGCGGGCACGTCTCGGGATGACCTAAGAAAGTGCAAATCCGGTCGGTAACTTCGCCGCTCAGCATGTGCTCGAAGGTGCAGGCGTTCGATTCGATGGTTCCTTCGTCGCGGATGGCGAGCACGTCCGTAAACAGCCGCTCGGCCAGCCGGTGGCGCCGGATCACGCTACGCGCGCGCTCTTCGCCTAAAGAGGTGAACTGTACCGATCCGTTTTGCGCCGTTACCAGACCCAGGCGCGCCATGGTTCCCGCCAGGCGGCGGTGCTGCGCTTCGGTGAAGTGCTCGGCCTCCCGGTGGATGGATTTCTCGCGGACGATCCACATCTGCTCCAGAACTTCGTCGAAATCCTGATTCTCCTCGGCGGAGAAAACGGTCGATTCGACGATGCGGCCGTGCTCCAGGTCCAGACGCCGGCCGGCGAGGCCGCCCACGTGCGGATCGTGCGTCACCATCAGGATCGTGCGCCCTTGATCGTGAACGTCGGAAAGAAGGTTCAAAACGATGCGCTGATTCTCGGCATCGAGGTTGCCCGTGGGCTCGTCGGCCAGAATGATTTTCGGATCGTTTACCAGCGCGCGGGCGATGGCGACACGCTGCTGCTCGCCGCCCGAAAGTTGCGACGGCAGGTGGCCGGCCCGGCCCTGCAAACCAACCCGATCGAGGGCGCGGCGCGCTTCCGCCTTATCGGACATGCTGTGGAAGAATTGCGCCAGCATCACGTTTTCAAGTGCGGTCAGATGCGGGATCAGGTGGAATTGCTGGAACACGAAGCCAACCGTTTCGGAGCGAAAACGCGCCAAAGCGGAGCGGCTGAGCGTGCGCGTGTCGGTTGAGTCGATGCGCAGGACGCCGCTGGTCGCCTGGTCGAGGCAGCCCAAGAGATTCAGCAACGTCGTTTTTCCCGAGCCGGAAGGACCCATGATGGCAATCCACTCGCCCTTTTCCGCCGTGAAGCTGACGCCATCGAGCGCGCGAACGGGCTTCGAACCTGCATCGAGGTAAAGCTTGCCGACGTTTTCAAGTTCGAGGAATGAGGGCATCTAGATGTCTTGTAGCGCAATCAAATCAATCATCCCGCAGCACCGTTGCCGGATCGATGCGCCAGACGCGGCTCGCGGCCAACATTGTCGCCAAAGCCGCAACCGCTACCGTCACCGCTCCCACCCGAAACAACACTGTCCAGTCCAGCCGGATCGCGAAAGGGCCGGCGAAGATGTCGCGCCCGATCCACGCGGCCATAATCAGCCCCACCACATACCCGGCTATCGTCGAGATCCCTGCCAGTACCGCCGATTCCGAAACGAACAGCGCGGCAATCGTCCGCTCGGTCGATCCAATCGCCTTCAAGATCCCGATTTCCCGCCTGCGCTCCATCACCAGTTCGCTGAAGTTGCTCGTCACGCAAAGAATTGTAATGGTCAGAATCACCAGCGTCAGCAGGAAGACGGACGTGCGAACCTTATCCGCAACGTTCGATTCCGTGTCCGCCACGGCCCGCGCCAAGCGAACGTCCATCCCGGGAAGGCTCTTTTGCAAAGCCGCGCGAATCTCCTCCAGCTTCACACCGTCCGCCCGCACTTCCACCACGCTTGCGCCGTCGCGAACTTGGGCCAAGCCGGCCA
>JALYXS010000335.1 GCA_030946965.1 Acidobacteriota bacterium | reverse complement strand
CGATCCACGCTACGCGCGCGTCAACGTAGTGGATGCCGGCTTAAATAGCTGGTACAACGGCCTTGTCGTGCAGTTGAACAAGCGCATGGCCCACGGGGTAACCGGCTCAGTTTCCTACACTTGGTCGCACGCCATCGACGAAGGACAGGGTGGCGCGGGCACTCCCAACATTTTCGCCAGCGGCGGTCCCCAAAGTTACCTACCGGGCGACTACCGGAATGAGAAAGGCACTTCGACTTTAGATCTCCGGCACCGGGCGGGAGTTAGCGCGGTTTGGCGGCCGGTGTTTACCCGGAGCACGAGCGCAGTTTCCCGATATTTGGTAAATAGCTGGGAACTCTCCGTATTGGGATCGTTCTCCTCGTCGCCCCAAGTGAGTCCTACTGTCCAGATCTCGTCGGCTCCCGCGCCGGCGCCCTTTACGTCCGCGAACACCGGCAGTCTGAATGGTTACGCCTCGGGCCGGCTTCCCTTTCAGCCGATTGGCAGTTTACAAATAGATCCGGTGGAAAGAATCGACGCCCGAATCACGAAATTTTTTCCGATTACCGAGCGCGTGAGCGCCATGTTCACGTTCGACGCATTTAACGTATTCAATCACCGGTACTTCACGTCGGTTTCGACGCGCGAGTATATCGAAACGGTCGCGGCCGGCGTACCCGTATTGAACCCGGCGGCTGGTTTTAATCAAGGCACTGCAACGGGCGGATTTCCGGACGGAACCAATGCCCGCCGTTTGCAGATTGGCGCGAGATTGGTCTGGTAGCCATGCGCGACGCCGCCTCTTAGGATTGGCGAAACTTACTTACCGCGAAGCCGATAAACGTAGTTCCCGCCGCAACCAGGGCCCACTCGGCTAGCAAGCCCCGCTCGATTAGCATGCCCGCAACGATCGGCGCGACGATCTGTGAAATGGAAGTCAGCGATTGTGTTAGACCCAGAACCACCCCCTGCTCGCGGCGGCCCGCCTGTTGCGTGATCAGGCTCGTGACCGCGGGGCGCAGCACGCCAGTTCCGTAGGAAGAAATCGCGCTAACGGCGAGCAGCGCCGGGAGATGGTACGTGAAGCCGAGCAAGGCGAAGCCGATTGTCGCCGCGAGAAATCCGCTCCACACCAAACGGCGCTCGCCGAAACGCTTTACGAGCCTGCCAATCAATCCGCCTTGCAGGATAATTCCCAAAAACCCGACATACGCGAAAATGTAGCCGATCTGTTTGGGCCCCCAAGGCTGGCCGCCAGCGGTGAACCGCCGCTGCGCGAACAAGGCGAACCCGCTAACGAAGGTCGCGAAGGAAAACGCGAACAGGAAAAATTGCCAGAGCAGATCGCTTAAACCAGGCCGGCGGAAGTATTCCAGGTACCCTTTCCAATCGAGAATTCCGAGCCGGACGCCCGCTGGAGCGGCCGGAGCTTCGGGGTCGAGTTCCTGTCCAGGCGGCGCCGGCGCGACGGCAGGCAGCAGAAAAAAAGTGCATAGGATACTGGTGGCGGAAAGCACGGCGGCGGCCAGAATGGGATACGCATAGCCGTATTGCGATAGAAATCCCGTTATTGCGGGGCCGATCAGAAACCCGATTCCAAATGCTATGCCAATCACGCCGAACGATTTCGCGCGATCCTTGGGCGCGGTCACGTCCGCGATGTACGCTTGCGCGAGCGACAGATTTCCGGCGGTCAATCCATCGATGACGCGCGATAAGAACACCACCCACAACACGTTCGCTCCGGCGAGGATCAAAAATCCAACGAACGTGCCTAGCTGGCTGACGATCAATACGGGCCGCCGACCCACGCGATCGGAAATCCGGCCCAGAATCGGCCCCGCGATCAACTGGCAGGCGGCGTAGGAGGAAATTAGCAAGCCGACGACGGTTGCCGAAGCGCCTAATTTTTCAGCGTAAAACGGAAGCAGCGGCAGGATAATCGTGAGGCCCAGGATATCGACCAGCACGATGAGAAAGATAGGAAGGAGAGGCGACTTTCTCACGATGACGATTGGTGACGCATCTTTCGCATTCCCCAATTGTATCGGTCAGCGTGTATCGGTCAGCGCCGCGGGCGCTCGAGAGTTTAACGCTCCGATGTCAATCGTACACAATCGTGAACTTGCAACCGGGCAGAGACGTAGGAAGCTGATCGTCCACGAACAGCATCATCATTTCGATCTCACTGGGATTGGAATGCTTGCGATGGTTTTGTTGCCACGTTTGAAAGTTACCCACGATGCTGTCTATCTCAACTGATACGCCCTTGTTTGAACTGTGGAGTAGCACCAAGTGAGGGTGTATGGACAACAGCCAATTTTTTTGGAACAACTCTATCGTCTGATTCCCGATAAGCCTGATTCTCCTGAGAGTTCCGCCCGTGACGGTCAGGCGCGTGCTTGTATCGCCGGAATAGCCTTTTATCCTGCAGATATCGAGACCGCCACACGCGTTCCTCGCCCCGACCTCCGGTGTGCCGATCGGGGCGCCGCCGCCGCCGGTCGGGGAGCCGCCGTTGCAGTTAATGTCCGAATCCCCGGCCTGATCGGGCCGAGGCTGTATATCACGTGTTTTGTTCATCTGTGTTCCTCCTTATCTATCAAACGCGGCAAGCAACCGGGAAAGGTGCCGCCGCGATTGTTGAATGTCGGGTCGCGCGGAATAGTGCCTGAACGGTTCGGCCTCCCACAGCGCTTCTAGCGCCTTCCAGCGAGTCTGTCCCAATAGGGTCAACTGGCGTGTTTGCGAGCGATCGCTTGTCTTTTCGCTCGCGCGCGCCGCGAGCAATGCCGAGCGCCATCCCGTCTCCGGCAAATGGGACAGCGGCTCTTCGGCATCCCGGTAATTCTTCACCGCGCCTTGATAATCGCTGGTCTCGATCTGGGCTTCCATGATCGACAAAGTTGCGCGCGAGACCAACGATGCATCTCCTAGGGGCGCGGCGGTCTGGAAGGCGTCATCGCACAGCTTGAGGCCCTCGCGCCTGTTGCCGAGCCCGATATCCGCCATTCCCAAAATGCGCCGTAGGTCCGTCAGCCGCGGCACATCCTTCGCGCCAACCGTTGCGAGAGCGCTCCGGCACTGGCTCGCTGCATCCGCGTAGTGCAATTGGCTTAGCGCAATCTCCGCCTGCGAGGTCTCGATATCGAGTTTTCGTCCTAAATTGTCCCCGGCCGCCGCGCTGGCTCTCGAAAGCATGTCGCGCGATTCGTCGTAGCGTCCCAATCGCCAGAGCACGTCTCCGCATTGTTGGGAGCCCGATGCGATGCGTGACTTGTCCCCTAGAGCCGTGCTCAATTCCAGACTGCGCCGGTAGCGGCTCAGAGCTTCCGGAAGCCTCTCTTGCCGGACCAATAAGCTGCCAAGCGATTCCTGCCCGAGCGCTATTTGCGCCCGATCGCCGGACTTTTCACCAAGCGCGACCAGTTCTCCAAACGTCCCGCTGGCGGCCGGATAATCTCCGCGATCGCGCTGGGCCCGGCCGATGAGGGTCAGGCAAAACCCCGTTTCCGTCGAGAAATGGTCTTCCCGAAAGATGCTCAACGCTTGCCGCGCCTCTTTTACGCCTTCGTCGAAGCGCTTCAAGGGCACGTGAAGCGCGGCCAGTTGGATGAGAGAAATTGCTTCCCATCGGCGCGAGTTCTCGCGCCGCGAAATATTGAGCGCATCTTGCAGATATGTTTCGGCCGCGGCGAAGTCGTGCCGCGACTGCATGGCCCCGGCGAGGCTCACCAGCCCCTGCACCGCAAACAACTCCATTCCATTCTCGCGAGCGGTCGCGATTGCCTGATTGACATACTCCTGGGCCTCCGCCGCCCGATTGGAATTGATGGCGAGCACGCCCAATTGCAATTTGGCCACAACGATCTGGTAAACGTCTTTGGTGACCTGAGCGCCAGCCAAAGCCTGCCGCAGGAGATCGCCGGCCTCTTGCGCCCGGTTCGCGCGATTCGCCGCCACGCCACGTTGCAAGAGGACCTCGGTGATCCCCTCCTGATTACTCAACGCTTCGTAAAACGTGTCGGACTTCCGAAACTCCTCGCGCGCTTCCGCCGGCTTCTGACGGAATGTGTAAAGGATGGCCAGCCTCAATGACGCGGCCGGATTTCCAGGAGTGGCCGTCTCGGCCCGCCGGTAATTATCGATTGCTTTTTCAAACTGAGATTCTCTTTCGAAAACCCGGCCCAGATCGAAGTAAATCACTGGTTTGCCGGCGCCGTCCGTCTTGCGCAACATTTCCTCGTATTTCTCTTCGGCTTCCTTGAAGCGGCGGGTGATGGTGGAGTAAACGGCCTCCACGTAAAGCCGGTCTATTTCGGGCAAGAGAGAAAGGCTCTCCCCCGGCCCTTGCGCCAGCAACATTTCCTGTTTTGCCTTCTCGCCCGCTCCTAGATCGTTCCACGCATCGGCCAGCCGGGCGTGGGCCATGCTGTAGCGGCTGTCCACCTTTACGGCTTGTTCGAGCGCTCGCGTTGCGGCAAAGGACGCGCCCGCTTGCGCGAATTCCGTCCCGGTCCGATACCAGCGCAAAGCTTCGGGAGAGATGCTTCTTGCACCAGAGCGCCAGTCCCGTAAGCCCAACCAGCCGAATGTAATCAGCAGTACTGAGATTGTTGCCCATACCCATTTAGCGGGAATGCGAATTCGCGACGGGCCGCCTTCCATTGCGCGCACCACAGCCCCTGCGCTCGCGAACCGCCGCGCCGGCTCCCGCTCCATGCACTTGGCAATAGCCTGCTCCCATCGAGCGTCAATCTTCAGATCTCCTCGCGCGGCTGACGTGGAGCGCCGCCCGGTGAGCATTTCCAGGAGAACGACGCCTAGCGAGTACACGTCCGAGGCGATTGTGGCCGGTTCGCCCGCAAACAATTCCGGAGCCATGTAATCCGGGCTCCCGATAATGTTGCCAGTGATCGTAAGGGTTCGCGCCCTTTCCAAGTCGGCGCTGCGTGCCAATCCGAAGTCCGTCACCACGGCGCGCACGCCCTTATCCGCCGGCGTCAGAATCACGTTAGAGGTCTTGAAATCCCGGTGAATCACACCTGCGCGATGGGCCGCATCGAGCGCGTCGGCCATTTGCCGCATCAGCGGCAGCGCTTCCGCCGCGGGCAGAGGCCCGTGCGCCGTGATCTTTTGCGCGAGCGTTTCGCCGGGCAGATACTCCATCGTCAGAAACGCTACGGAGCCGGATTCGGTCTGATGCCTCGCGACGTCGAAAATGCGGCACACGTTGGGATGGGTTACCTGTCGCGCCAGTTGTATTTCGCTCTTGAAACGCGCCACCATCCGCTCGTCCGATGCGATTTCGGGACGAATCGCTTTGAGAGCCACGCGCCCGCCCAACTCCCGGTCTTCGGCCTCGTAGACCTCGCCCATGCCTCCCTCGCCCAGGAAGCGGGCGATCCTGTAACGCCCGGCGATTAGTTCGCCTTCGCGAAAAGTTCTGGCTGCTCCCGCCGGCTCCGCGGGTGGAAAACTGTCGTGGCGATCGACCAGCCGCTCTACCTCTTTCCGCAGAGTCTCGTCCCCATGGCAGGCGTTCTCTAGAAATTCGGCGCGGAGCGGAGGCTCCCGCTCGAGCACCGCCTCGAACAACTCTTTAATGCGCTCCCAACGCTCCGGAGTCATCCATTTCTCCGTATAGCCAAGCGCGCGCCACGCTCCAATCCCGTTTAACCGTGCGCACTGAGATGCCGAGAACTTCCGCCGCCTCCTCCTGCGTCAATCCCCCGAAGAAGAGCAGTTC
>JALYXS010000333.1 GCA_030946965.1 Acidobacteriota bacterium | reverse complement strand
TAGCTTTCCGAATGCAAACGGCCGGCCCCGAGCTGCTCGATTTCTCGAAGGAATCGCCCGAGACTCTGGAGATGTACGGCGTCAACAAGGAGCCGACGCGTCCTTATGCCACCAACTGCCTGCTCGCGCGCCGCATGGTGGAGCGCGGCGTGCGGTTCGTGATGCTGATGCACGCCAGTTGGGACGACCACACCAACATCAACACGAAGTTGAAGAAAAATTGCGACATCACCGACCAGCCCGCCGCCGCGCTCATTAAGGATTTGAAGCAGCGCGGTCTGCTTGATACCACTCTGGTTGTTTGGGGCGGGGAATTCGGCCGCACCCCGATGTGCGAGATCCGCAAACCGGAAGAGGCGGACAACGCCGGCCGCGATCACCATCCCGTCGCTTACAGCATGTGGATGGCGGGTGGCGGCATCAAAGGCGGTCAAGTTGTCGGCAGCACGGACGATCTCTGTTTCAATATTCTCGAAGATAAAGTTCACGTCCACGACCTGCAAGCGACCATTCTGAACCGTTTGGGATTTGATCACACACGGCTGACCTATCGCTACATGGGCCGCGACTTCCGTCTGACCGACGTTGAAGGGAACGTGGTGAAAAAGCTGCTCGCGTAATCGGGTGCCACCGTCGTACACCGGCGCGTGCTGGCTGTTTCGCAAGATCCTCGGCCTGATTTATCTCACCGCTTTCGTTTCGTTAGGCCTGCAAATCACCGGATTGATCGGTTCGCAAGGAATTCTTCCCGCTGCCGATTTCCTGAAAGCCGTGCGGGAACAGCATGGGACGTCCGCTTATTGGGATGTCCCAACCGTGTTCTGGTGGGCATCGGGCGACGCCGCGTTGCGTATTGTGTGCGCCGCGGGCGCGGCGTGCTCGATTCTGCTGACACTCGAAATTTTCCCGTGCGGGATGTTGGCCCTGGCGTTCGTTTTATATTTATCGCTGGTTTCCGCGGGCCAAGTCTTCATGGGCTATCAGTGGGATTTCCTGCTGCTCGAAGCCGGATTCCTGGCGATCTTCTTGAAACCCACGCTGGTGCGGGTCTGGCTCTTTCAGTGGCTGCTGTTTCGTTTGATTTTCGAATCGGGCGCGGTGAAACTGCTCAGCGGCGATCTCACGTGGCACAATCTTACGGCGATGGCGTTTCACTATCAAACGCAGCCGCTTCCGACGCCCCTCGCGTGGTACATGCATCAAGCGCCGCTCTGGTTTCAAAAAGATTCGACCCTTTTCGTCTTCTTCGCGGAGCTGGTAATTCCATTTTTGATTTTCGGATCCAGACGGTTGCGCCACGTCGCCGCAGCCGTCCTGTTCACGCTGCAGCTCCTGATTTTTCTTACAGGCAATTACGCCTCTTTTAATCTGCTGACGATGGCCCTTTGTATCCTGCTGCTGGACGATTCGATTCTGCGCTGGAAGAGACCGGAAGCGGGGAACGCGAACCGCTTCGTGACGGCAGGTTTATTTTCTTCGACTCTGTTGCTGAGCTCCTCTCAACTGGCCGCGATGTTCGGCCATCCTTTCCCGTTCCCGGAGCGAATCGCCGCATTGGCCGCCCCGTTTGGCGTTGTGAACCCCTACGGGCTTTTTGCCAACATGACGACGACGCGTCTCGAAATCGAGATAGAAGGATCGAACGACGGCAACCGGTGGAGCGCTTATTCGTTTCCGTTTAAGCCGGGCGACATGAAACGTACGCCGCCGTGGGTCGCGCCGCACCAGCCTCGCCTCGATTGGCAAATGTGGTTCGCGGCGTTGGGCAACCATCAACAGAATCCGTGGTTCGAGAATCTCGTGGGCGCTCTGTTGAAGGGATCGCCTCCGGTGCTCGCGTTGATGGAGCGCAACCCGTTTCCAAACGCGCCGCCGCGCTACATCCGCGCCCAAATCTACGAATATCGCTTCACCGATTTTTCGACGCGGCGCGCGACGGGCGCGTGGTGGAAACGGGAGCTGAAGGGAACGTACTTCCCGGCGGTCTCGCTCAACGTGGCGCACGCACTCCTGCGTGCCGTGTCGAAGGTACAGACCGGGCGCATAGTATACATATCGTGCCGGGCGCATGGTAGACACTTTTGGGCATGGCCTGGAAGGACACATGCGCGATGGAAGAAAGAATTCAATTATTCATGACTGGAAAGGGGACGAATTTGAGGTTGCGGAATTGTGCCGGAGTTATGGTGTGACGCGCCGGACGGGCTACAAGTGGATTGGGCGGTACGAGCGCGAAGGTCTGATTGGATTGGAGGA
>JALYXS010000316.1 GCA_030946965.1 Acidobacteriota bacterium | reverse complement strand
CCTGCCCCACCATCGCGCATGTAAATGCTATCGCGGGCCGTTGGCAAGCAATATTGCGCAAAGGTTCGGGCAATCGAGGCGAATCGCGACGGCAGGGAAAGCCCGCCGCTAGTCCTTGGTGGGATAGTCGATAAACAGCTTGGAAACCGTCGCGACCACATCGTCGGGAGAACTCATCGCATCGGTCCGCCCCTGCGCGAGTGCGAACGTCACCTCGAGCTGCCCATGATCCCGAAAGTGAATGCCGCCATCGGATTTGAAGTTCTTCTCCACATCCTTTCGGGTAATGCCGGACTTGACGGCCTGATAAGCCGTGAGGGCCTGCCCCACCATCGCGCATGTAAATGCTATCGCGGGCCGTTGGCAAGCAATATTGCGCAAAGGTTCCATACCACCAGCCCGGCATACCAGTAGTTAATCCGCCTGACGATTAACCCCCGGTTGAGAGCGGCGCATAGCCCGGCGATGCCCACCGCCAGAATCTTCGAAAACAAGATCGCCGCGACGGGGCCGGCGTGCATCAATGCGCGCAGGAAGGGGCTCGCCTCGTTCAGGCCCAGACGAAATCCCACCATGGTGGTCAGGAAATCGAGGCATTGAAGGTAGACGAAGATCTGCCAGTAGATCGACGCGCCCGCGATATTTGACAGTGTGCGAATGAGAGCCTTCCACTGCCACTCTAACGGGGCGAAGGACTTTTTCAGATCGAGATAGTTCTAAGGTTGCCAGTGCGGCAGCGATGTTCCGCGCGGCACATCCGCGTGCCCTGCCGGTACCAACCGTACGCCGGTCGTCGATTCGATGGCGCGGGCCGGAAATCATCGTGATAGAGCGGCGGGTCAGTTTGAACTGGGGCTTACTCGTTATTTGCCAAGGATGAGGGAAAAAATGGTCATGCGAGTGTCACCACCTCGTTTGTCCGGCGCCAGGATGAATCCGTCCGGCTGGGTAGAGCCTATGTGGCCAGTCAGCGTTCCGCCGAGCACCAGCACCACCTGGATCCGGCGGCCCGTCCCCCATTTTTCGATGCAAGCCTGTACATTGCCGCACGCCATCGACGGAATTCGAAGCAGCAGCCCAACAATAAGGAGTGTTGCCATGGGGCGCGGAGAAGCGGTCGCCATTTGTGCCGTAATCCTATCATGTCAACCCTCTCGACGAAATCCGCGGCCCGTCTTTGTGGAGTTCAAGCGAGGGCGCTTCTAACAACTCTCGCCGCGAACCAAATCTTCCAGAGTCTCTCTTTCCCGGATTACGCGCCAGTCGCTTCCATCAACCAGAATTTCCGGCGCGCGCGGCCGCGAATTATAGTTTGACGATTGCGCGAATCCGTATGCGCCCGCGCCGCAAACCGCGAGATACTCGCCCGGCGCGACGTTGGCCATCGCGCGCCCCCGCGCAAAGAAATCTCCGGTCTCGCAGATCGGCCCCACGACATCGGCGACTATCTTTGGATTGTCATTCTCCCGCAGCGGAATAATCTCGTGATGCGATTGGTAAAGCGACGGCCGGATCAGGTCGTTCATCGCGGCATCCACCACGACGAACTCTTTATTGGGGCTGCGCTTCCGATAGAGAACGCGCGTGAGCAGGACGCCGGCGGGTCCCACGATCGAACGGCCCGGTTCCACCATGACGGTTAGGCCGCTGCCGCGAATCCGTTCCCCGAGTTTCGCGATGAAGCTTCCTATCTCGGGAGCGCGATCGGCGGTCTGGTATGCGATTCCGAGTCCACCGCCCAGATCGATATGGTCGATTGCGTGTCCTTTCGCCCGCAGGCGAGCGGTCAACGCGAGCACCTTGTCCACGGCTTCCAAGATCGGGCTGGTGTCGAGTAACTGCGATCCGATATGGCAGCTCACCCCCTGAGCCAGGAGATTGCGGAATCCCCGCGAACGCTCGTAGACGGCTTCGGCTTCGGCGATATCGATGCCGAACTTGTGATCGCTCAGGCCCGTGGCAATGTAGGGGTGCGTCGCGGCGTCCACGTCTGGATTCACGCGCAGGGCGAAGCGCGCCGTCACGCCGCGCGCCCTCGCGATATCGTCTATCGACGCGAGTTCGCCTTCCGATTCGCAATTGAAGCTGTGAATGCACCGGTCGAGCGCGAACGCAATCTCATCCGCGGTCTTCCCGACCCCGGAGAATACTACCTTCGCGGCGTCGCCGCCCGCTCGCAACACGCGAAACAACTCGCCGCCCGAAACGATATCGAATGACGCTCCCGCCCTGGCAAGCAGCGCAAGAATCGCCAGCGTCGAGTTGGCTTTTACGGCGTAGCAAACCGCGTGCGGAAGATCGCCGAAAGCTTGATCGTAGGCGTGAAACCGATCGAGAATCGATGCCGCTGAATAGACGTAACAAGGCGTTCCCGCCGATTGCGCGATTTGGAAAAGCGCGGCCGATTCGCAATGCAGCGCGCCTTCCACATATTGGAACGTCAAATCGCTTTTACCCGGATCGCGATTACAGTCTGATCGTCGAACTTTACGGTGTTAAACGCATCCAGATCCGCGAAAACGGCATCCACCAGATCGGCGGGAGTGCCGTGGCAGCTGCCGCGCACTACCTGCGCCAAACGCCCGCGGCCGTATTCTTTTCCGGTGACGCTCATGTGATCGCTGATGCCGTCCGAGTACAGCACGATGAGATCGCCCGGCATGGTTTGAAACATCAGCTCGTCGTACTCTTGGCCGGGCAGCAGTCCGATGGGGACGCCTTCGATGTGCATCTTCAGAATCTCTCCGTTGCGGCAGATCATCGGCGGCGTGCCGCCCGCATTCGCCATGGTGAACTGGCCGGAATGGGGATGCCACAACAGCAGCAAAAGCGTGACGTAACGGGCCTCCACTTTGCGCTCCACCAGCGCGTCGTTGAGCGCCTTCATCAACAGCGCGGGGCTGCGGCGGCGTGGCGCGAGCGTGCGCATCAAACCGTCGAGCACCGCGCCATAAAGGGCGGCGGCCGCGCCTTTACCGCTGGAATCGCCAAACGCGATAACGGTGTGCTCGTCTTTGTGCTCGAAAAAATCGTAAAGATCGCCGCTGATTTCGCGCGCGGGGCGAAGGCCGATCGCCGTTTCGAGACCCGGCATTTCGGGGGCTTCCGTCGGCAGCAAAACCACTTGCAATTCGCGGGCGGCGCGCAGATCCTCCTGCATGGCCCGCTCGCGCCCGGCAATATCTTCATAAAGCCGGGCGTTCTCGATTGATGTCGCGATCTGTGGCGCCAGCAGCGAGAGCGTGCGGATGTGCTCGTCGGTAAAAAAGCCGATGCGGTCGCTTTCCAGATCCATCACGCCGACAACGCGATCTTGCACGACGAGCGGAATTGCGGCTTCGGAGCGAATATCGGGATGCGAGGCGATGTAGCGCGGATCGGTGGCCGTGTCGTGGACGCGGATGGGTTGCCGCGATTCGGCGGCCGACCGGTGATCCCTTTGCCGACCGAAACGTTGTCGATATTCACGCGCTGATCGTACCGGATGCTGAACTTGTGCCGTAAAAGTTTCTGTTCGCGGTCGAGCAGCAGGACGCTAAACGCATCGTAATTGATCAAGGTGCGGACCGAAGAAGCGATCTTGCTCAGGAGTTCGTCGAGTTCCAGAATCGCGGTGAACTCGTGCGAGATGCGCCCGAGCGTCTTAAGAGTGCGGTTTTGACGCTCGGCGCGGCGGTAGAGGCGGGCGTTGTCGATTGCTGTCGCGACGCGCGCGGCAATGAGCCGCAACATGGCGCGATCGTGTTCGTTGTAAGCGCCTTCGCGCGTGGATTGCACGTCGATGATGCCCACGAGTTTCTTGCGGGCCACCATTGGCACGGCAAGCTCGGTGCGAACCGCATCGACCGAACTCAGATAGCGCGCGTCGTTGCGAACGTCCGGGACGAGAATCGGCTCGCGCCGCGCGGCCGCGGTTCCGGTGATGCCCTCCCCCAGCGCGATCGAGAGATTGCGAACCACTTCTTCGCGGTGGCCGACGGC
>JALYXS010000304.1 GCA_030946965.1 Acidobacteriota bacterium | reverse complement strand
CAAATGGGTCGAAAGAAGCCTTGCTATTCCGAATTCATTACCAACCACTACTACTTTCACCGCGCACGGTCTTTGGTTTCTCCGTCAGATTCCAGGGAATTGGGACATTCTCCCCGTAGATGGTCCGGATGGAATACTTGGAAGTTTATTTTGGGCCACGGGCATTTCGCCGATGCCGCCAGTTTACCAGTATCAGGCGAACTCGCTTCTCTCCGACAAGATAACATTTGAGGTTTGCAAACTCACTTGAGGCTCAAGGTAGGCTGGATGCGCTGCTGGACGTTCTAGGAACTTCGAATGATTCCGCAGTCAAGATTGTGCTCGAGCATCTCATGCGATCACCAACAGTTGCCTTTCAATCCGCAGGCCTGGCGGGGTTTCTTTCACGGGAAAATGCCGAAGCCATGGTGAATTTCGCGCGAGTCTGGCCTTCGTTAAGCGGCGATCCCAGCCGAGCCCGCGTGCTTTTCGCCTTGCGAAATTCGTTTAGAAGCGTGGATCCCGATACCGTCCGGCAACTTGCGGCGCTCGCAGGGTGTCCAGAATTTACACCTGAATTGAGGGCAGCGGGTATAAAGGCACTTGCGGCAATTCACACGAGAGAATCCCTTCCCATGCTGGCCAGCCTTTTGCGCAGTTTCGATCCACGGGAGCAAATGCAAGGCGTTTACGGATTATCCTCTTTCGCCAACGGTTGTCCATCACAGACTCCCAAAAACGTGACGACGATGGACTATCTTCAATTTAAGTACCCGAGTTCTTATAGAAATCCGGAAACAATAGCACATTTCGGTTTTCGGCGAGGTCCGGAAAGTCAAGAGGATGAGATGGTTTCTTTCTGGCTTTCTTGGTGGAAGCAAAACAAAGCTGCCTTGACCAATTAGCGGGGATCGCCGTTTCCGGGAGCCTCTACCGCAGCATCGTAAACGCAAACAACTGATCGCCCGCGCCCACAACCAGATACTGCCGGCCATCGAGCACATAGGTCATCGGCCCGTTGGCAACCGAAACCCCGAGTCGCGAATGCCACAAGGCCGCGCCCGTTTTGGCGTTATATGCGACAAGGTTCCCGCCCGGATCGCCCGTGAAAACCAAGTTCCCCGCCGTGGTCAAAATACCGGACATTCCAGAGCCTCTCCCGGGATACTCGTGATTCCATTTGATCTTCCCGGTCTTATAATCGATAGCTTTTAGCGCGCTTGTCGACCACAGGCCGGCATCGCGACCGCCGTACCCTTCGGGTCTCTCGTCGGTGTCGGTTAGATAGTACAAGCTCCAGGAGCTCTGGGTATTCACATACAGTAAGCCAGTGTCGGGACTGAATGCCGGGGCAGGCCAGTTGGTGGCGCCTTCGGCCGCCGGCATTACCAGCGTTCCGTCCGTTTTGGGCTCTTTGGCGGGATCCGGAATGGGCTCACCCTTCGCGTCCACGCCCTTCGACCAGTTGATATCGATGAACGGTTCGGAAACCAGATCCTTGCCGTTGGTGCGGTCGAGCAGAAAGTAGTACCCGTTCCGGCTCGCTTGCGCCAACAGCTTGCGAGGCTTTCCATTAATTTGCCCGTTCACCAGGACGGGAGTCTGCACCGCATCCCAATCGTGCGTGTCATGTGGCGACGCCTGGAAATACCAAACCATCTTCCCGGTATCGGGATTCAGCGCGACGATGGAGCACGTCCACAAATTGGTTCCCTTGCGCCCCTGCCCAGCCATCACGGGATTCGGATTTCCCGTGCCTAAATAATAAAGATTCAACTCGGGATCGTAGGTGCCGGGCATCCACGTCATGCCGCCGCCGTGCGCCATGGCGTCCTGATTTGGCCAGGTCTCCGCGCCGGGTTCGCCCTTGCGCGGCGTCGTATTCCACCGCCACTGCAAATCGCCCGTCTCGGGGTCGCGCGATTCGAGATATCCGGGAACGTCGAGCGAATCGCCGCCCACCCCAACGATCACGTGGTTGCGAATGATTACCGGGGCGGGAGTGGAAAAATATTCCTGCTTCACGTCCGCGATTTCTTTATGCCAGCGCTCGGTTCCATCCTTGGCGTTCAGACAAATGAGGTAATTGTCGGGCGTTTCGAAGTAAAGCCAGTCGCCATACATCCCAAAACCGCGGTTGCCGATATGAATTCCGCCTTTGGTCTCCCATTTGTAATGCCACAGCTCGCGGCCGGTGCGAGCGTCGACGGCCCAAGCGTGGTCTGGAATCGCAAAGTAGAGCACGCCATTCACCTCAAGCGGCGTCGCCTTGATCTGCGGGCCGCCGAACGGGCCGGATGGCGCCCCGGTGTTCACGCGATAGACCCAAGCCAGTGTCATCGATCTCACGTTCGAATCGTCAATCTGGGTGAGTGGGCTAAAGCGGCGGCCCGAATAGTCTCCGTTATAGGTCGGCCACGTGTCCGTCGGGAGCTTGAGTAGTTTGGCGGGATCGAGGGTTTGTCCCGCTAGCCCCGCGAGGGTGCTCGCCAACGCGAATAATGCAGAGGCCAGTCTCATTTGAGCGTCTCCAGATAAGCTGTCAGGTTGTGCATGTCTGCGTCGGTGTACTGCTTCAATAATTTTTGATGCCCGGCGAGAGGGTCGCGCACGTCCACTTTTACTCCATCCGCGCGGTTGAACGATCGATACGCGCCGCCCGCATCGTGCAACGCGACATTGAAATCGTCCAGATAATCGAGGGAGCCCGTGAACTTTTCGCCCGAGGGCAGCGTGACAGTCACGGGAACTGTTGCAGCGCTGGAAGGAGAGCGTCCGCGGCCGCGACTTTCCGGATATAGAAATCTCGCCTGCAAAGCCACGGGATCGTATTTGGCGGCGATTCCTTTCAAATCGCCTGAGGCCGAGTGGCACGTGCCGCAATGGTAATTGAAATAAGCTTCTCCCTTCGCGGGATTGCCCGTAATCACGTTCTGAATCGCGTAGGCGCCGCGGTTGATGGCGGATTGCTGACGGAAACGTAGAAACGCTGCTATGTCTTTGATCTGCGCCTCTGTCATCGCTATGGGCGGCATGCCCTTGTCC
>JALYXS010000300.1 GCA_030946965.1 Acidobacteriota bacterium | reverse complement strand
AAGGAAAAGTTAGCGAGCCTGGAAGCCGCGGCCAAAGCCAGGTTTGCAGTGCAGGTAGAAGAAATCAACTTGATCGGGATGTGGTTTTCCAGGCTCGGGAAACTCGACGACCTTCTTTCGTTTGCATCTCAGTTTTCCACTGCCCAAGGACCCGTTCCGGCAAGCTTTTTGGATGCCGCGAAACAGGCGGGGGCGGTCGCGAATAGTCTGGGTAAGATGTACGGCGATTTCGAAGTGAATCTCGCCAAAACGCCGGACATCGTCGTGCTTGAGGCCCAGATCCAAATTCTCGAAACGAACGAAGATCATCTCAAGCAACTGGCGCTAATTGCGGCGCGTCGCGAAATCGATCTCATCGACACGTACGCATTGATTCGCCGCGTACAGGCAGGATTGGG
Source organism: Acidobacteriota bacterium (assembly GCA_030946965.1). Lineage (GTDB taxonomy): Bacteria > Acidobacteriota > Terriglobia > Bryobacterales > Bryobacteraceae > JALYXS01. Next base: position 4,647 of record JALYXS010000300.1, on the reverse strand, counting down.
TTACCTGGATGGAACCGGAAAATCAAGCGGCAAGTGCTCCACGCCGGGGAACTATCGGGACCAATCGCAACCCATTACGGATAGTTTGAGTGCCGCCGCAAGCAAGGTCAAGAGCGCGGGAGCGGCCGTTTCAGCCGGCGACCGGTGCGACCTGGATTCCATGGTGTTCGTTCTCTATAACGCAGCGGCGCTTGCGGCTCGCGGCGACACGCCGAAGCGGCTGGCCAGTCTACGGCTGGCCGAAGAGGAGCGGCGCCATTCCATCCGCGCCAGCGCCGTCGCCGCAAGATCCTACGAAACTCTTGTCGCCACCGGAACACAGAGACTCGCCAACTATTACAAAGGCGGAATCAAGCCAGAGACACTCGCGCAAATCGCGAACGCGCTTGCGACTTTGGGATTGATTCCGGCCATTGCCGCGAAGTAATGCATTAAGAGGCCGCAATGACGATACCCACACTTACTCTCACTTTCGCACTGCTTCTGGCGCAACAGTCCACCACCGGCGGGGAAGGCGCAGCCCAGGCACAAGAGGGCAAGCCCGCCAAGAACAAAGGCCGCAAGGGTTCCGCAGCGGAACAGTACGCCGCCGCCCTCGCGACTTTACTGAAGAGCTACAAGAATCAGCTCAGCGTGAAAATTCAGGCCGAACAACAGGCCTATATCGCGGCTGCCAAACTCTATGACGACGCCTTTCGCGCGGACATTTTCGATTCCCTGCGGATCGATCGCACTGTCGATTCGCAAACCGATCAACTCGCGCTAGAAACCGGCGGCATCACTCCCGAGAAATTTCTGGAGAACCTGAAACAGTACACCCAGCACGACTTCGATCAAACTAGGACCGCCTTCCAATTAAGCGTCGATTCTTACACCACCTACTTGTCGAATTTGGACGGGATTCAGGCCGATTCTCAAAAAGTGACCGTGCTGATCGACATTCTGAACGATCTGGCAACGAAGCCGAAGTGGGGTGAGCGGCTCGCGGAGATTAAAGGCTATAGCGAAGATTTCGTGAAACAGTCCCACTTCAGCGACTGTTCCCTAAGCGACAGTCTTCTCTCGATTGCATCGTCGCGGAAGAGCACGCTCGACAATCGGCTGGAAGCTGTTAAGAAGCAGATTGGAAACACCACCGGAGACGCTGAACTCAAGACGCTGGCGGCTCAACAGGAAGCGCTGAAGGGTGAACAGGGCGCCGCGCAAAGCGAAGCGGCCCGGCTTACCGCCCGACGGACGAACAGCGGTTCATATACCGCCGGCGCGAACGGCGCGAACGGGAAGTGCGAAGTCAAATAGGGAGAAACAAAAATGGCAAGTAAGAAGAAAGCAAAGTCCCCCGCGCCTACCGGCCGCGAGCTCCGGCGCAGCATGTCGATTGGGGCAGAGGCGCTTCCGGCCGGCGCAGCCACCTTTAGCGGGCTAGCCGCGGACGACCCCAGAATCAGTTCGATTCAGGCCGCCAAGGAAGCGGCGGAACTGGTGTTGGCCGAGCTGCTTCACCGCGCCGACGACGTCATTACCGCCGATCAAATGGCCGAACTCGAACCAGACATTCAACTCGCTCGCAACACGATTGAAGATTGCCGCCAGAAAGAGATCGATCTCACGGCTGCCGATACTACGTTTCCGCCGCTCGATCCCGCTTCGGCCGCCAAGCTGCAACAACTTGCGCGCCAGATCGATGCAGCCACGGGCCGTGCCGCGATCGTCACTGCCTCGCTCGACGGACTCGCATCGATTCTCAACACCGCAATCCGAATCAATGCCGTTCTCTAAACCACATTACTTCTTCCGATGCTGCCACTCCGCCGCATTCCCTTCGCCGGGAAATGGCCACGTCGTATTGTTCAGCAGAAGTTCTTTTTCGCGTTGTGCCTTGGGAACCTGGTTCACCTTTAAATTTTCGAAAAAGTGTACGCCTGTCTTGCCCGCGGTCGCAATGTCCACGTCTCCATCGCCATCCAGATCCGCAACGATGAACTGCGTGCCGGCTCCGGCCGTTCCATTCAACGAGATCGGGTAGCGAGTGAACTGCCCCGTTTTGCGATCGATCTTGTAGTAATAAATAATCAACGGATCGTAGGACCCCGGATCGCCGCCATCGTGTCCGCGATAGCGCTTGCCCACAATCAGTTCTGGTTCACCATCGCCATCGATATCCGCCATCTTCAAAACGTGTAACTGCGAGAACGATTCGTCGATGGTGTGTTTGACCCATTGACGATTCGCCTTCTGTTCCAGCCAGTACAGCCCATAGCTGTGGCCGCGGCCGTAAATGATGTCCTGCTTCCCATCGCCATTTACGTCGTAAGCGATAATCGGAAACCCCGCCTCGCCGAGTTCCCATTCGCCATGCCACTCCCATTTGTCTCGATCCGCGTCGATGTTCTTGAACCAGCCATGCACTGATAGTACGTCGGCCTTGCCATCGCCATCCACGTCCGCGATTCCGATCCCGTGGCCGTCTTCTTCGCGCCCGCCTAGCTTATGCACTTTCGGCTCGGGTCCCGCGAAGTCCACCCAAATAATGCCGGAACGGCCGTAATGCGCCAGCGCGAGGTCGGGCTTGCCGTCGCCATTGATATCGGCCATCCACCCGCCCTCGGTTTCGATCATGTGCGCGATCAGATGCCGCTGCCACATCACGCCGGGTTTCTTGGGATTCTCGTACCACCACAATCCGTCGGTCATCCAACCTACCGTGACGATGTCGGGCGCGCCGTCGTGATTCACGTCGACGGCCCACTCACCGCAATCCGAGACGAATTCGTTGGTAATTTCAACGGTGCGGTATTGATGCCTCTTCCACTCCCCGCCTTGCGGGCCGGGATTTTCATACCAATACGCCCCGCTGAAGATATCGGGCCGGCCGTCGCCATTCACGTCGATGGTGGCGATGCCTTCTGAGTGATCGGTGCTCAGGCGGTGAATGAAGAAAGTCGCCTGCGGCACGTTGCCAGGGGCGTTGCCGCGAACTTCATTGAGTTGGCCGAAGCCAGGATTCGCGATCGCTCCGAGCGCAATTGCGAAGAGGCGGAGCCGGAAGAATTGCTTCGATTTCATGGTTCCAGTATGCACACTCTTCAGGAGGTGGCGGCGGCGCTGCGGCCGCGAGATTGCCCGCCGCATCGAATGGCCAATCGAACGCCGAACCCGTGACTTCGACATCTCCGGCGGGATTCGCCAGCGCCAGCAGGTTTTCACTGATAGCGATATGCGACAGCTCCAGCGTGTTGCGAATCCAGGCAAACGTGACTTCGCTCGAATCGGCGCGGCCCACCACCGCCGTCAAAACCTGTAGAGCCTCCCAGTCCGTCGCCGCGCGAATTGGCGTCTTGATCGTCAAGATATTGGAAGACGCCATGGCGTTCACCTTCGTCGCCTTCCAATCGATTTTTTCATAGAACCGTTCGGAGATCACGTCCGCCAATCCTACGCCAACCGCGTTGCCGTAAGAAAGCGGACTGAGGTCGCGGACGTAAATGCGCCTGATCCGGGGCGCCCACGGCCACGGATTCACCGTCCCATACGGGTGCCGGTTCACGACTTTCGAATCCATGCCCACGCCGCTGATGTGCTTGCCCACTTCATCTACGATCAGAATATCGATGTCGTCGAACAGCAGACGCGCCATCCACGAGCGCGCGAGCGTGAGCAACTGTTCTTCCTCCTCTTCCATGCGCCCGGCGGACAGCGCGGCGACCTTCGCCGTGGCGTGGTGAGCGTCTTCTACTACAGCCAGGCCGCCGATCACTTTACCGGAAGCGAGCACGTGCCGTCCCACCGAACGGATGACCGCGCCGAGCCCCACTCTGACGCCATGCCGGTGATAGTTGGTGGCGCCTTGCAGTTTGCCCAATCCGATGGACGCCATTTTCAGGAGACCGCTTTCGATAGGAGCGTCGAAAGTGGTGTGCCACTTCACCCGATTTACCACGAACACACCATCGCTTGCCAGAGCATTGCGATCGAAATACGTTTCGATGCCATCGGGCGTTGTGCCGAACGGAGCGGCATCGACGCAACTCGCGATCGGGCAGCCCATGGCGGTCTCCGTCACGCCGTAGTGCGCCAGGACGTCCAGTTGGCCCAGATCCGTGCCACCTCCGTGACTGCCCATAGCGGGGATAATAAACGGCTGAAATCCGCGATCGGAAAAGTGATCGACCGTCGATCGTATGATTGTCGCGAGATTGGAAATGCCCCGGCTGCCCGCGCCGATGGCGATGCGCGCGCCTGGTGGGAGTCCCGCACCGGTATCCGCGGCAGCGAGTTCCGCCCGGATGGCCCCGGCAACGTCGGGTAGACCTCTGTTTGGGAAATGTTGAAGGACTGGCAAAAGCTTGGGGAGCGCCATTTCGCTCAGGTTATCACCACCCGGTCATCGCGGCATTCGGCCGTTCAACCACTTGAGATACTCGGGCAGTGAATGCAGTTCGTCCACATGGTCGGGCGCGGAATTGCCCGCCAATCCGATCAGCAGGAAGCCGCCCGTTTTACACTCACTCAAGACTTGGGTCTTCATGGGACCCCATCGCAGCACCGGTTTCGAATGCAGGGACAATTCCTTCAGCAGGTAATCCGCGGTTTCCGTTGTGCTCGCGAATGTACCCGGAAAAATTTCGGAGTGAGTCACGATCAGGC
>JALYXS010000273.1 GCA_030946965.1 Acidobacteriota bacterium | reverse complement strand
CACCAGCGAACCGCGCGGAGGACCTGCGCTGGTTGCCCTCACACTCAGCGCGGCGGCGCAGAAAACAAGCCAGTATCGCAGGATCATTATTTGACTTTACCGCTGGAGTTACAGTGGCAATATGGCGTACGACAAAGCCTCTCCCGTGGCGCGCACGGCGCACATGCGGCACTTGGTCGCGCAACTCCAATCGCTCGAAACGCGTCTGCGCGCGGGCGGCGGTCCGGCCAAAATCGATAAGCAGCATCGCGCCGGCAAACTCACCGCTCGCGAGCGCATTGCCCGCCTGCTCGATCCCGGATCGCATTTTCTCGAAATCGGGCTGCTGATCGCCCATGACAGGTATGACGGCCAAGCACCGGCTTCGGGCGTCGTGACCGGTCTCGGCACTATCGAAGGACGCCCCGCCGTTCTAGTCGCGAACGACGCCACGGTCAAGGCCGGATCGTGGTGGCCCGAAACCATCACCAAGATTTTGCGCGCGCAGGAAATCGCCATGCGCAACCGCGTGCCCATCGTATATCTGGTCGATTCGGCCGGTGTCAATCTTCCGTATCAGGACGGCATTTTTCCCGGGCAGTATGGCGCGGGGCGGATTTTTTTTTACAATTCGCTGATGCGGCGGAAACTCCGCGTGCCGCAAATTGCCGCCGTCATGGGTCCGTGCATCGCCGGCGGCGCTTATCTCCCCGCGCTGAGCGACGTCATCATCATGGTCGAAAAGACGAGCTTCATGGGCCTCGGCGGGCCGAATCTCGTCAAGGGAGCTACCGGCCAGGTGATCGATCGGGAAACGCTCGGCGGCGCGCGCATGCACACCGCGTCGAGCGGCGTCGCCCACTTTATCGCCAAAGACGACGAAGACTGCCTGGAAATGATTCGCGCGCGGTTCCGCCAATTGCCGCCGCCACCTGAAATAAGACCGGGCCCGCGTCTCGTGAAATTGCCCGCGAAATCTGCCGGCGAGATGTACTCCGTGCTGCCCGTCGACCACCGCTTGCCTTACGACGTTCTCGAAGTGCTGCTTCGTATTTTCGATGGCGGCGATTTTGTCGAATTTCAACCGGAGCACGCGCCTGAAATGCTGTGCGCCAACGCGCGGCTTTCGGGATGGCCGGTAGCCGTGATCGCGAACCGCCGCGGCTTTCTGCGAGGTGGCGAAGGGCCGCGGATTGGGGGCATCGTGTATACCGAATCGGCGCGCAAGGTGGCCTACTTCGTCGAACTTGCCGAGCGCGCGGGGACCCCGATTATTTACGTCCAGGACGTTTCCGGTTTCATGGTTGGATTGGAATCGGAAACCGCTGGGATCATTCGTGCCGGTGCGGAGATGGTTGAAACTATGTCGTGCGCCACCGTGCCCAAGATCGTCTTGACCACTAATCATGCCAGCGGCGCGGGGTACTACGCCATGGCGGGACAAGGCTTCGACCCCAACTTCACGTTTAGCTGGCCCACCGCGCGGATCGGCGTGATGGAAGGCGATTCGGCCGTGGTGGCATTGTTTTCGGTCGAGATCGAAAAACTGAAAGCCAGTGGCGTGGAAATGGAGGACGATGTGAAGGAATCGATCGAGCAGACCCGCGCCGATTACGACCGATGGCTCGATGCGAGGTACGCCGCGGCGCGCGGACATGTGGACGCCGTCATCGACCCAACGGAAACACGCGAGGTCTTAACGACGGCGCTCAATGTGACGATGAACCGGCCGCGCGCGGAGCCTCTGGCTCTCGAGACTTTATGAGCATCCGAATCGCGAACGGGCAAGGCTTTTGGGGCGATTGGCTCGAAGCGCCGGTCCGGCTGGTGGAGCAGGGTCCCATCGATTACCTCATCCTCGATTACCTGGCCGAAGTTACCATGTCGATCCTGCAGAAGCAGAAGCAGGCCGATCCGTCTCTGGGGTACGCGCGCGATTTTCCGCCGCTGATCGGCAGGCTGGCGCGGCAGATCGAAGACAAGAACATCAAGGTAATCGCGAATGCGGGAGGCGTGAACCCGGTTGCGTGCGCGAAAGCGGTTTTGGGCGCCGCGCCCGGTCTGAAGGTGGCGGTCGTGCTGGGTGACGATGTCTTTTCCCGCATCGACGAATTTCTCGCGAAGGGCTACGCCATGCGCGACATGGATACGGGCGAGCCGCTTTCGACCATTCGCGACCGCATCCTTAGCGCCAATGCCTACATCGGAGCGTTTCCCTTGGCGGAGGCGCTGGCAACCGGTGCCGACGTCGTGATTGCCGGCCGCTCGACGGATACCGCGCTCGCACTAGCGCCGATGATTCATCGTTTCGGCTGGCGCGCGGACGATTATGACAAGCTTGCGGCGGGAACCATTGCGGGGCATATTGTCGAATGCGGGGCGCAATGTAGCGGCGGCAACTGTCAGGTGGACTGGGAGAATATTCCGGATCTCGCGAATGTGGGGTATCCGATTATTGAAGCGGAGCCGGACGGCAGCTTCATTGTTACGAAGCACGAAGGAACGGGCGGCCGCGTGAACCTGGATACGGTGAAGGAACAATTGCTATATGAATTGGGCGATCCGCGAAATTACATTACGCCCGATTGCGTGGCCGATTTCACTTCGATTCAATTGGCCGACGCGGGCCCGGACCGCGTGCGCGTGTCGGGTATCCGTGGCGGTCCGCGGCCGCCCACGCTGAAGGCTTCGATAGGATATGCCGACGGGTGGAAAGCTATCGGAACGCTAGTGTATAGCTGGCCCCAGGCGCTCGAGAAGGCGCGCGCGGCGGACCGGATTGTGCGCCGGCGGCTGGAATCGCTCGGGCTGAATTTTGAAGAAATCTATACGGAGTTCTTCGGCGTGAACGCGTGCCAGGGCGGCGTAGCGCCGCCGAATCCCGATCCGGCTGAAGTGCAAGTGCGGATCGGCGCGCGGGACCGGAATAGGAAGAGCGTGGACCGTTTTACGCGCGAGTTGATTCCGCTGGTGCTGAATGGACCTCCCGGCGCGACGGGGTTCGGCGAAGGCCGCCCGCCGGTGCGCGAGATTGTGGCGTACTGGCCAGCGCTGATTCCGAGGGAAGAGATTGAGACGCGGATCGAGGTGATTTGACTCCGGCGCGGCGCGCAAAATCCGCGACGTTTAATGTGAGCAGGCTCGGGATGCCGGGGACCAGCATCGCGTCGACCAGACGCTCCTCGGCGGGCGAACCCGCGCTAAACCAAAGGCGGGATTCGAGGGTGAGTATCTCGGGATGAGTTCCTGGGCACGCAATCCAGAATCCTGCGAGGGGATCGCCATCGCCCGGACATGGAGGATGTTATATATGCAAAACACCGCCTCTGTTTTGTGTGGAATTGATCGATCATGACGCCGAAAGATCTCTTTGTTTATGGGGAACGCTTCCTTGCGCTTATAGACTCTATCACGAAGCTCGCTGTCGCCTTGCCTGCATATATCAGGGAGGCCCAGGCCGCCGGTGAGGACTCCGGTATCCTTCAAAACGCTCACCGGGTTCGGAAGAGCAGAGAAGGCAATCCCGGCAGCGGTTCGCAGGCGCTCGCTATTTTGAAACCCTGCCCGACGACATTCGCGTTACGCATGCGCTGGCAAGCAGCGTGCCTGCAATCGGTAGTCGCTGATCCTGATTGCTTGCGATCGAAGCGGCCGCGGTTCGCTGAATCTGATCGGGCGAACCGTCCAGGAATCCTTTGGGTGCGCTGATTCGCAAATCCGAATCGTTGGCAATTTCGAGGGCGCGACGACGTGCCCGTTCTGAAAGGCCGCCCAGAGCGTTTTCCTGAATCCGCCAGGCAA
>JALYXS010000264.1 GCA_030946965.1 Acidobacteriota bacterium | reverse complement strand
ATGACATTCCGTTTGCGCGCGGACTGCACGGAGTGGGTAAGTATGTGTTGGATGGATGGCAGGTTTCAACCATCATGACGTTCCAAAGCGGATTTCCCGCGCCGGTGGCTTTGAACATAGACACTACGGGCACGGGCATCTCGTCGCGTCCTGATCAGATTGCGAAAGGCGACTTGGCGGGAGACAAGCGGACGTGGAAGCGATGGTTTAACACGGACGCGTTTGTGCAGGCCCCGTTCGGGCGGTTCGGGACGTCGCCGCGCACGGATGCTTTCCGGCTGCCGGGGATTACGAATTTCGATTTCTCTGTGATCAAATCGTTCCGGTTTAAAGAAACCCGATCGTTTGAGTTTCGGACCGAGATTTTCAACCTGTTTAATAACTTCAATCCGGACCCGAGTTCGGTGGATCGAAATCTGAATTCAGCTACATTTGGGTCGGTTGGTGGCGGGGTCCAAGGGATTACCACGCGCGTGATTCAGTTGGGCGCAAAGATTTACTTCTGAGTTTCTGAACCAGCAGTACGAAGCGCCACGTCGGACACCCGATTGCTTATTCATGGCGTCTAGAAGACATGAGCGGGATCCCCATGCGGCCTTTAGGGCGCAATAACGTAAACGTTTCGGCTCTCGGTATGGGCGGCCATCATCTCGGCGACGCGGAAGACGAGAACACGGCTATCCGGCTGGTCCACGATGCCATAGACGGTGGCGTGACTTTTTTCGACAACTGTTGGGAATATCACCTCGGCAAGAGTGAAGAGTGGATGGGCAAGGGTCTCAAAGGGAAGCGCGACAAGGTCTTCCTGATGACTAAGGTCTGCACGCACGGGCGCGATAAACAGCTTGCGATGCGGATGCTCGATGAATCGCTGCGGCGCTTGCAGACCGATCACTTGGACTTGTGGCAAATTCACGGCGTGAGCTTCGACAACGATCCAGACCTGTTTATCCGCAAAGACGGCGCTGCCGAAGCGCTGCAACAGGCCAAGAAAGAGGGTAAGGTCCGATTCGTCGGATTCACCGGGCATAAAGATCCCAACATTCATTTGAAGATGATCGGGACGAGTTTTCCTTTCGACACCGTTCAGATGCCTCTGAATCCATTCGACTCGAACTTTCGCAGCTTCGAGCACAATGTACTGCCGGAACTGAACCGGCGCGGCATCGCGGCGTTGGGAATGAAACCGTTTCAAGGGAAGGGCGATGCCGTAAAGAAGGGCGCGGTTTCACCCGAACAATCCTTGCGATTCGCGATGAGCCTGCCAGTAGCCACTACCATAACCGGCATGGAAAAACCGGAGATTCTGCGGCAGAATTTACGCATCGCGCAAGATTTTCAGCCGATGTCGCCGGCCGAAATGCAGAGCGTTCGCGACCAGTGCCGCCAATACAGCGGCGACGGGCGTTTCGAGCTATACAAGACGTCAATTAAGTATGACAATCCCGAGGCTCGAATTCCGCACGGGTTTCCACTCGACCAGCAATCTAAGGAAGTCCAGGAAATGCTTAAGGCAACGAAGAACACGGGGAAGCCTTTCTGATATGTCTACTACCAGGCGCAAGTTCGTACAGGGAATCGGTCTTGCGGGAGCGAACCTGACTTTCGCGCAGAGTGCCGGTGAGATTCCGAAAAGGCCGCTTGGCAAGACGGGCGTGCAGGTTTCGGCGCTCGGGGTGGGCGGCTATCATCTCGGCGCCGCGAAGGACGATCAAGAGGCGATACGCATCGTGCAGGAAGCGCTCGATGCCGGGATTAACTTCTTCGATAACGCTTGGGAGTATCACGAAGGCTTGAGCGAGGAGCGGCTTGGCAAGGCGCTCAAGGGCAAGCGCGACCAAGCGATCGTGATGACGAAAGTCTGCACGCATGGCCGCGACAAAGCGACCGCGATGCGGATGCTGGAAGAATCCTTGCGGCGCTTGCAAACCGGTCACTTGGATATCTGGCAGGTTCACGAAGTGATTTACGATAACGATCCGGATCTTATCTTCGGGAAAGATGGAGCGATTGAGGCGCTCGATCAGGCCAAAAGGCAGGGGAAAGTCCGCTTCGTGGGTTTCACGGGGCACAAAGATCCATCGATTCATTTGAAAATGCTGTCGCACAATTATCTGTTCGATACGGTGCAGATGCCGCTGAACTGCTTCGATGGCAGCTACCGGAGTTTCGAGCGTCTCGTTCTGCCGGAGTTGAACCGTCGCGGGATCGCGCCTCTTGGGATGAAAAGCCTGGGCGGAAGCGGCGAGGCGAT
>JALYXS010000226.1 GCA_030946965.1 Acidobacteriota bacterium | reverse complement strand
GCGGTTCCGAACGCTTCGGTTGTTGTCAAAGATGCCGCGAAGGGCGATAAGCGCGAAACCAAGACGGCGGATGCGGGCCGCTACACATTCTCCCAGCTTGCGCCGGGAACGTATGAGCTTACCGTGGAAGCGAGCGGTTTTCGTAAAGCGGTCGCCTCGAACGTCGCGCTACAGGCGAGCCAGTCGAGCGAATTCAACGTCAGCCTGACGGTCGGCGATCTCGCGCAGAATATTGAAGTCAGCGCGGCCGCGCCGCTGCTCGATACACAAACGGCGAACAAGTCCGTAACTTTGAATGCGCAACAGGTTCTCGATCTTCCGGTAAACGCGCGCGATCCGCTGGTGCTGGTTCACTCGACCGCAGGCGTGACCGGCGTGCGCACCGGAGTTTCGACCGCGACCACCGATCAAAATCACAACCGGTTCGCGCTGAATGGCGGACGGGATGAATCGTCGCTGATTCTGATCGATGGCGTCCCGGCCACCGCTGTCGATTGGGGCGGCGCGCTCGCCATGCCCTCGGTCGACTCGGTTCAGGAAGTGCAGGTCATGAAGAACACGTTCGACGTGCAGTACGGGAAGACCGACGGCGGCGTGGTGAGCCTGGTTACCAAGGGCGGAACCAACGGCTTCCACGGGTCGGCATTCGAATTCCTTCGCAACAACCATCTGGACGCGAACAGTTGGACCAACAACCGGTCCGGGCTGCCCAGGACGATCTTTCAGCGCAACCAATTCGGCGGATCGCTTGGCGGGCCGATCTGGAAAAGCAAGCGCCTCTTTTTTTACGGCGCGTATGAAGGGCTGCGCCAAGGGGCTCCGAACACGAATGTATCGAGCGTGCCGACCGCTCTCGAACGCACTGGAAATTTCTCACGCACGTTCAATTCAGACGGATCGCTAGCCGTCATCTACGACCCGGCCACCACGCGCGCGAATCCGAACGGCCCCGGCTTTGTCCGCGAAGCTTTCGCCGGAAACATTATTCCAGCGAATCGTTTCGACCCGATCGCGCAGAAAGTTCTCAATCTGTATCCACTGCCGAACGCGACGGGCGATCCGTTCACCAATGCGCGCAATTTCGCGTTGGGAGGAAAAGGCGTTTCGAACAACGACCGGATGGACGTGCGCGTGGACTGGGCGAAGAGCGAACGCTATACCTTCTTTGCGCGCGTCACGAAAGCCTGGCAGCAAGATATCGTGCCCTCGTTTTTCGGGAGCGGCGCCGATAGCAATTTTGGCGGCATGAATCCGCGGCACCAGATTATTATCGGGAACACTTTCGTTCCGAATCCGACTTGGGTGATCAACGTTCTGGTGGGATCGGGGCGCTGGCGCGAGGTCCAGATTTCGCCCAGCCAAGGCCGCAATGCCACGCAGATCGGATTTCCGGCGGCGTTGGTGACTCAGTTCTCCGCCCTGACCTTGCCGCAATTCAACGTTTCGAATTACGCGCAGCTCGACAATCCACGTTTTCTGGACGATCCGCGCCAGACTCACAATCTACAGATCAACAACACGAAAGAATTGGGATCGCATAGTCTGAAATTCGGCTTTATCGTGGAAGCCGGCCAGATAAATCCGACGGACGTGAACTCGCCGACTTTCAGTTTCACGCGCGGTTTCACGTCCGGTCCAAACGCCACGGTGGATAGCAGCGTGACCGGAAACGCGGTCGCATCGCTGCTGTTGGGGACAGGGTCGGGCGGCAGCGCGCCCACGAACGTGCGCTTGGCCTTGACGCAGTTGTACTACGCGGGATACGTGCAAGACACGTGGCGTTTCAACCGCAGATTAACGGTCAATTACGGCCTGCGCTACGAAATCCAATTGCCGCGAACGGAGCGTTATAACCGTTTCAACTATTTCGATTTCAACGCGACCAATCCACTATCGCAACAGACTGGCCTGAATCTGAAAGGCGGATTGGCGTTCGACAGTTCGAAGATGCGCGGCTTATGGAACGCCGATGCGTCGAACTTCGCCCCGCGCGTAGGCATTGCATACAAGGTGACCGACAAGCTGGTGGCGCGAACGGGCTACGGTATTTTTTATCCGCCAACGGTCGCTGTCAGCAACGGAACCACGGACGGATTTTCGACCACTACGCCCTGGGTGTCTTCGCAAGGCGGTGGAGGAATTCTTCCGGGGAACCCGCTCAGCAACCCGTTTCCGGGAGGGTTGAACCAACCGCTCGGAAGTTCGCAAGGCCTGTTGACGTTGGCCGGAAACAACATCAGCGCCTTTCAGCGGCTGCATCCATCGGGTTACGTACAGTCGTTCAGCTTCGATTTGCAGTATCAAATTTCGAACAGCTCGGTTGTCGAAATCGGCTATTCGGGAACGCTGGGACGCAAGCTGCTGCTCGGCAACGCGCCCAACCTCAACCAGATCGATCCAAAGTATCTGAGCCTGGGCAGCGCGTTGAACGATCAGATTTCGAATCCGTTCTACAACATCATTACCAGCGGCAATCTTGCCGGACCGTCGATTCCGCGTTATCAACTGCTGCGGCCTTATCCGCAGTTCGCCAGCGTTACGCTCTCCGGCGACACGCCCGGAGCGGGTTCCAGTTTCAACGCGCTGAACGCGAAATACAGCCAACGCTTTTCCGGCGGACTTAGCGCCGTGGCCACGTATCAATGGTCGAAAGCGATCGACAACACTTCGGAAACGCAGGCCTGGGAGATTGGCGATGTCTCGCGAAACAGCTTCGACCGCGGCAGCGACCGCTCCGTAAGCGGCCACGATCTGCCGCAAAGTTTTGTGGGAACCATCGTTTACGAACTGCCCGCCGGCAAGGGCAAGAAGTTTGGATCGAGCATGAACAAAGTGGCGAACGCGGCGTTGGGCGGATGGCAGGTAGCAACTATTGCGCGCTTATCGAGCGGTCTTCCCTTGCAGGTGAGCGCGCCGAATACGCTTTCGGTTTACGGCTTCAACGTGCTTCGTCCGAACATAACGAACCTCAAAAATTTGAACCAGGGACAGCGGACGCCCGATCATTGGTTCAACACGGCCGCGGTCACCGCGCCCGCGCCTTTCACTCTGGGGAATGCGCCGCGCTGGCTACCCAACGTGCGCTACGCGCCGATTGAACAAGCGGACGTTTCGTTGCAGAAAAATTTCCGCTACCGCGAATTTTTGCGCGCGCAGTTGCGGGCTGAAGCGTTCAATGTCGCGAATTCCGTCCAGTTCGGGCGCGCGAGCACGACGGTGGGCGCGGCGGATTTCGGACGCGTCACCAGTTACGCGCCGGGCGGCG
>JALYXS010000224.1 GCA_030946965.1 Acidobacteriota bacterium | reverse complement strand
GCGCTTCCGCCATCTCGAGCAAAAAGCCAGTGGAGGAGCCGCCATCGTTCGCGCCCACGAAATCGGACTGGAGCTTCGTATCGTAATGTCCGCTGAATACAACCGCTTTGCCCGAAGTTCCGGGAAGAGCCGCAGGAAATTTCGCGATGATGTTTTCCATGGCAACGGGTCCGTCGGGAGTCTTCGCGTTGAAACTATCCGAAATTACTTCACAGCCGCGCAATTTGAGTTGCTGCGCGATGTAAGACTGAAGCTTGTGAATCGCGGGCGTGCCCGGGGGCCGCGGGCCGAAAGCGACCGCCTTGCGCGTATATTCAAGCGCGCGAGCGCCGCTGAATTCTTTGCCGTGCGCGAGTGGCGCGAGAACGAGGGCGAGCGTCAGGACAGCCGTTTTGCGGTGCATATGTATCCCAGTGTGAAGTTGCGATTGCCGTCGAGAAAATCGAAAAAGGGCAGGATCATCGCGGGAGGAATCAGCGCGCCTGCCGCGGGTAAAAACAGAATCCAGCGCGGACCTCCTGAAAAGAATTGTAGACCGTTAAGCAGCCGCCGCGAGAGCAGACGGAAATAACCGCCGACCGGTTCGATTTCGATTGCGCCGAATCCGGCTTGCTCCAACAGATGCGTAAGGCCGTGGCGCGTGTAGCGGAAATAATCGTGCGGCGCCTGATGTACTTCCCACTCGTGCGGCGCGACCAGCAGCAACGGCGCGCCCGGATGCAGCGTGCGCGCAATTTCCCGCAACGCGCCCGCAGGGTCGCGCAGATGTTCCAGGGTGACGATGTTGAGCGCCGCATCGAAGCAGGCGGGCGCGAAAGGCAATGCGGATAGGTCCGCAATCGCGTCGAGAGTTTTATAATTCCAACTCGCGTCGCCGACGGCCAGGTCGATAGCGACGTAGCGCTGTTTATCGAAAAAATGCGCATGGCGCCGCTCGCCCGCCCCCGCATCGAGCACGCGCGCGCCGAAAGGAAGGCCCTTCGCGAACCGGGCCACGGAGCTTTCGATCGCCGCTTCAAAGTGAAGAACGTGATTTTTCAGGAACCGCGGCAACCGGTATGAGAGCGCGGCGATGTTCATTTGTGGCGCGGACACTCGTGTCTGCCGTGTCCACACTCGCGTGGACACGGGTTTTTGCCAATCCGAACAAGTGTCCGCGCCGTGACAACCGTCATGCGGATTTCCGGGCTTCCATCATCACCGTCGACCCCGCCCCAAACGCCGCTTCGGTCAACGTGAACGGCACCGCCGCCAGCACCAGCGCGAAATAAACCGCGTCCTTCGCCAGCTTTGAAAACGAGCCCTCGCCCGTCGCCCGCACGCGGCGCGCCACCGGCTCCAGTTCCGGCGCCACGCTCGTCGCCAACCCGGCTGGATTATCGCGCCACGAAAATTGCTTGCGCCGCAGCACTGTGAATCCGCACGATTCCAACATCGCCGCCAGATCCGCCGGCCGGAAATTATACAGGTGCCGGGGAACATCCACCCCGTTCCACGAGGCCCCGAGCAGCGCAAATTGCCAGCAGGCTATATTGGGCACCTGCACAATGAGGCGTCCATTTGGACGCAGTAGAGCATGCGCCGCGCGCAAATGCGCTTTCGGATCGGGCAGATGTTCCAAGACATGAAACATCGTGATTGCCGCGCACGATTCTCTGGGAAAGGGGGCGCTAACCAAGTCACCGCACACCGCCGGCACTCCATGCCGGCGCCACGCGAGCGATGCGGCATCGGGCGAGCGGTCGAGGCCCAACACGGCCGCTCCGCGCTCCCGCAGGATGCCCAAAAACAACCCGCCCCCGCAGCCTACATCGAGCAGTGGACCCGTTTCGCCGCTGTCCACCAGCGCGCGGGCGGCGAAGCGAACGTGGTCGCGCACCAGCAGACGCCGGTACCGCTCTTCCAAACGGCCCGTCGCCGAATCATCCGGCTCGAACCAATAATGCTCGGGATAATACGAGTCCAATTCTTCCGCGGAAGGCGCTGGCGACAATCGAGCGAACCCGCATCCACTGCATTTCACAACCTGGAATGGCTTGTTCGTCGTTCCGTAAAGACGGTCGGAGGCCGAAAAGAGAACCTTCGTTCCGGGCGACCCGCACAGCAGGCACATGCCTGCGGTGTCACACGGCGGCATGCGTGGCGAGTTCCCGCAACGGAATCCGATGCGCCAAAATCAGACGCCGGATTTCCTTTCCCGATAGCGTCCGAATCTTGCGAATTTCCCGCCGCTTGCGCAGCATTTTCGGAAGCATCCAGATCGCCTCCAGATCGCCTTGAATCAGAGCGCGCGCCACTGTCCATTTTCCGCGCAAGCCAGGAAACAGGGCGGTCTCGCCCCGGCCTCGCAGGGCGGCGAGCGCGCCCGCCGAAAGCCGCGCGAAGTAGTAAAACTTGTTTACCGCAAGCAAGCTCCAAGGAAACAGTTTGACCGCCAGCAGCACGCGGTTCCGTTCGATGAGCCGAAGCCTGCGCGCGCTCTTCAATCCCAAAGTCGATCCACGATGGTGCCGCACCACCGCATGCGGCGTGTAAACGCATTTCCATCCGGCGATTCGCGCGCGCAATCCCAACTCCGCGTCGTCTCCATACGCGAAAAAGTCTTCGTCGAATCCGCCAATCCGGTCAAGCATGTCTTTGCGATACATGGCCGCGCAGCCATCGGGCCATAGCACCTCTTCCACGCGGTCGAACTGCCCCTCATCCAAAGCGCCCGTGCCCCGGCCGCGATTCTGTCCGTCGGGATAAATTAAATGGCCAACCTTATCGATACGTCGCGGATCTTCGTACACCAGGATCTTCGAAGCCGCCATACCTATAGACGGGGCATTTGTAAAAACGCCTTGAAGAGCCGCCAGCCAGTTCGGGTCCGCCTCCGCGTCGTTATTCAAAAGCGCGATCAGTTGGCCGTTTGCAGCGTGAATTCCCTGATTATTGCCTGCGCAAAAGCCCCGGTTGCCTGAATTTTGAATCACGCGGCAATAGGGGAACTCCGCCACGACCATTTCGGCCGACCCATCGTTCGATCCATTGTCCACCACGATGGTTTCCGCCGCCGGATTGGTCTGCCTGTGCAGGCTCGCCAGACACGCACGCAGCAGCGGTTTGCGGTTCCAGTTCACCACGATTACTGTAACGTTCATGTAAACAGTAAGTTGGAGGTAGACACCTGTAGTATTATAGCGGCAGGGTTACAGGATTCGCTTATGACCTCTATTGGCGAGACGCTACGTCGCGAACGGTTACGGCTCGGTCTCGACCTTGACGTAGTTGCGCAACGTACCAAAATTGGTACCCGTCTGCTAAAAGCCATCGAAGCGGACGAGTTCGACAAACTGCCGGGTGGTGTTTTCACGCGAAGCTTCGTTAAGCAGTACGCGGGCGTCCTCGGATTGGACCAGGAGAGCATCGGCGCGGAAATCAAACTGCTGATGCAGGGCCGCGATGAGCCGTCGCCGCAAGGGAATGGTTCGCAGCCGGGGATTGTCACCGCCCCGCCGCCTCGCGCGGCAGGCCGGGAAATCGGATCGCGTCTATTTAACTTATACATCGATACGGGTTCAAGATCCACGCTAGTATCGGTGGGCTGGGCCGCGGTTGCTATCGCGGTGTGCATCTTCGGCTATTTGTTTCTGAATCATTCGCAATCGCCACGCGCTGTCTCGCCGGGCGCTGCATCGCCGGCTGATCGCGCCATTGAGCGGCCCGCGGTGGCGGTAAAAAAGACCGCTGAACCATCCCAGCCTGAACCCGCTCATTCTGAACCTCCCCGGCCTGAACCTGTCTTGCCCCAAGCTCCACCGGCGTTCTCCACACCCGCGACGCTGGCGCCATCCGGCACGCCCGATGCGGTGCAGGTTGTTTTGAACGCCTCGGAAGATTGTTGGATATCGATTACGGCCGACGGGAAAACCGCGTTTGCCGGAATTCTGCACGCCAACGACAACAAACAGATCGATGCTAACCGCAAAGTGAAGATCGTTACGGGGCACTCCAGAGGCTTGACCATCTCGCTTAATGGAAAACCCATTGCGCCAATCGCCAATCCAGGCGAG
>JALYXS010000215.1 GCA_030946965.1 Acidobacteriota bacterium | reverse complement strand
ACTCAGGCTGCCATTGTCAGCGCGGATGGTTATGGCGTCAAGACCGTTGCCAGCCGGGAACAAATAGTTAAAAGCAACACCGTGTCCCAGAACGGGGAGTGCGGCATTCAGTTATCGGGCGACTCCGCCGGCTCGGAGATTTCAAACAATACTCTCTTTTTCAACACCGGCCAGCAGTTCACGCCCTGCGGCAATATCGATCTCCGCTCCGTAAATGGGAACCAGGAACGAATCGTCGTTAACGGCAACCGTATCGATAATGGAACGAATGGCGTGATGCTTACATCGAGCGATCGCGTCACCGTCGAGGAGAATACCGTTACACGAAACTTCCAGGGCATCCAACTGGTATCGAGCAATCTCAATTCATTCAGCCGGAATAACCTTAATCACAACACCGTCGGAATCTTCATGACTGGGCGGTTTAACGAATTTGACGGGAATAACGTCAATACGAACGATAGCCAGGGGATAGTGGTCTACGTGGGCGGTTGTCCCGATCCGTGCAGCAGCATGGCGGGACAGGGTTTCAGCGATACGTGGGGAAATTCCTTTCGCAACAATAGCGTGGACAAAAACGGATCCACCGACGTCTTCGATTTCTCTTCGGTGAGCGGGACGCAATGCACGATGGATCCGGGCTGTAACACCAATCCTCCTGGGCCGCCGCCTCCGCCTCCGAATGTGCCGCCAGGAAACTATACGCCTGGAACGCTCGATTTCTGGGTGCGAACGGATTGCACTACGGCATCACCTTCGTCCATTTGCGCTAAGTAAATCCAAAAGAAATGTGCCGCCGCCTTCGCTCCAGTCCGGCGGCACAGCTTCGTTCGAAGTTTAACTATTACCTGTGTCGGCGCCGCCTGAAGCGTGCTTCACGGCATCCTTGCCGGCCTGAACGGTATCGGCGATCTTACCGGTCTGCTCATTGATGGTTTGGCGGCTCTTATCAAGAAGGTCCCCAGCCGATTTACGTAGCTCGTCGCTACGGCGCTTCAGATATTCTTTACTATCGTTGGCGCGGTTGAGCAAATCTTCGCGGGTTTCCTCGCCCGGTTTCGGCGCGTAGAGAAGAGCCAGCGCGGCGCCTACTCCCAATCCAAAAAGAACTCGTCCCATGCCACCGCCTCCCTCGCCCTCGCCCATCCGCGGAGCCGTGCGGGCCTGGGCGTAGGGGGCCTTTCCCGCTTGAACGTTTACGACGGCCTCGGCAATCGAAGTTAGCTTCGCGTCCGTATCCTCTTCTTCTTTTAAAGTAGTCGCGAGCAGGCCGGAAATCTTCTCATACCCGAGCAGCTTGGCGTGCGTGCGAACGCACCCGTATGCGGCAATTTCGTAGTGCTCCACCTTCTGCGCGACCGCAATCAGGCCGGCGTCGACCACGGAGGAATCCGACGATTTTTCACTCATCAACTCTTCGCCTTGCGCCGCAATGGCCCCAATCGGCTCGCTCTTTACTTTCCAGGGGTCGTCCTTCAGGGCTGTAAATATGCGCTCCAGGCGCGCCACATGGTCTTTGGTTTGTTTATAATGCTCGTCAAACGCTTTGGACAGGGCTGGCTGCGAGGCCGCCTTCGACATAGCCGGAAGTGCTTTCAAAATCTGATTCTCCGCGTTGTAAAGCTCGCTCAATTCCAGGACCAATAGGTCTTCCAGTGTAGTTAGTTTCATTACGATCTCCTCGTGCCAGGGCTGGGAGGCCCAAGACATCCAAGGAGCAATTGAGCTTCCATCACCGCGGCTTCGGGCGAGGCGTCGCGTCGCCCGATGTGACGCCCATCGCCCATTTGATCCCTTCGAGCCACATTTGCTGGATATCCTTGCGGTCCCAAACCGCCGGTTCGTGTCCCAGGGTCGATGAGAATACGCGGCCCTTTCCGTAGTTGCGGACCCAGGTAACGGCGAAATCTTTATCGGTCCGGTGAATGCGCTTGTCCGTCATATCGACCGAGTTGGTATCGAGGCTCATGAGCACGCGGACTTTGTCGCGCGAGAAGTTCCTCAATTGGTAGATCTCATCCTCAATCGTGAAGGAGGGCGGAAAATGCCGGGTCGCGGGAAACGTCCGGTCTTCGACATTAATTCTCACCTCGCCGTGCCAGGGGTGCTGGTCGAAATAGCCGCCGATCATTTCGCCGTACTCGGGCCATTGGTAAAAAGTGTCGGTGCCCGTGTGCGAGCCGAGAAAACCTTTGCCGTCGTCCTTGATAAATGAGAGCAGCGCGGCTTTTTGTTCCGAATCCATGCTGAGCTCGCCCGTGGTGTTGAAGAGGATGGCATCGAAATAATCCAGGTTCCGTACATTTTCTTTTGGAAACTTCTTCTTCGTAAGCAACTGCGTGTCGGTGCGGATGTAGGTATCCCACAGCCCGGATTCAGTACCGATCCGCTCGATGGTGGCAAGCGCGTGCGAAACGGAATCGTGTTGAAAACCCTGTACCGCTCCGATGGCGAGCAACTTCTTCCGCTTAGGCGCCGGCGGCTGTCGAGAGGCAACGTCCGCGAGAACAAGAAAGAAGACTATCCATCGCGCGCTTATCACAATTTTCCTTCCCAGCGTAATCCAACCCGCCACAACCGCGGCGCGCCAATGGTCGGAGTAGGAGTAAACCCCGTCAGATACTCGCGATTGAGCAAATTCTCAAACGCCAGCGTGGCCGAAAAATTTCGCGCCAATCGCTCGCGCGCCACTAGCTGCAGAGTGGCAAAGCCCGGCAATAAGAACTTGTTGAGATCGTCGTCGAATTGCGAGGCATAACTTCGGAACCCTAACGAGGCAAGCGTGCGGCCGTGCTCGTAACTCACCTGAGCCGAACCTTGGTGCCGGGGCACTTGCGGAATGCGCGGACCGGTCGCGTACCGCGAATCGGCATACAGATATCCCAACTCGCCGCGCCAGTTTCGCCAACGCTTATCGGCGCTAAACTCCGCTCCGCGGCTCAGAGAATCCGCCGCGTTCTGCCTCTGGCGAACAATCAGGTTCGGCGCCGAACTGAGGGTAACGTTCGTAATCAATCCGGAAAGTGCGTTGCGGTACACCGTCATCCTCACCGTGGACGATTCGCCGATAAAATCCACGCCTGCTTCGGCGCCGAACAAAGTCTCGGGCCGCAACGCCGCGTTGGCTTGCGTAACGGCGTTCCCAACGCGAAACTCGCGATATAACTCATTGAGCGTGGGCGCGCGGAACCCGCGATAAACCGAGCCGCGGGTGCGCCACCGGCCGCGACCCCAAGCGGCGCCGGCGCTCGGGCTGAAGAATTGGCGGTCCTGGCCGGTGAACTGATGACGCGCGCCCAGAAACAATCGCAGCCCGGAAACGCTGAAATCGGATTGCACGAACACGCCGTGCTGCAGAAGCGTTCCGCCCCCGGCGCGTGTACCTGTTGGAAACAACACGTCCGTGTCGATGCCATGCGCGCGGTTCACATCCGCTCCGGCCACGGTGTTCCAATGTCCGCCGGAATGGCTCCACAAAGCCGCGGCGCCGGTCGCGTTCGAAGGGACGGTCTGGCGAAAGGTCAGCCGCTCAGAGTTGCGGCCGGCGGCAATCGCGGAAAAGGCGCTATGGAAATTTTCGCGCGTTTGAAATCCTAAAATAGAAAATCCGTCCCGCGAAAATTGGCGTAAATAGTGCGCCGAAACCGTTCCGAGGCTGGTCGAATTTTGGGTGACCAACGTCCCGTTGGGGCGCTCTTCGGCAAGGATATTGGCTTCGGCGAAAAACTGGTGGCCGCCGCCGAAGAGATCGAGCCGCGCCGTGCTGTTAACGAAACGTACGCCGGCCGGTCGATCCACGCTCCCCCGGACATTTTCCGGCACCACGTAGTAGCCGCCGGTCGAATAAGCGCGGGCCGAGCCGGAGAGAGCGAAACGGCTCCAAAGTTCGGAGTAGCCGGCCCAGACGTCCTGGGAGTTGCGATTGCCGCCTTCGTAGCCGGCGGTTAAATAATGTTTCCGCGCCGGAGAAGAAAATAGCGAAATTGCCCCACCCATGGCGAGATCGCCGAAGACGCTAGTGGATGCGCCCCGCGAAATCTCGACGCGCTGCAGATTATCCGGCGCGAATCGCGTCCAGTAGATCCAGCCGCCGAAAGGATCGTTGACGGGGACGCCATCCCAAAGAACCAAGCTGCGGCTCGCACCCGACGATCCGATGCCCCGCAGCGACACGCCTTGCGTGGTGGGATTCGCGACCACGCTCGAAGTCCGGCGGAACAGGCTAAAGCCGGGAATCTCGCGGAGCCGGTCGTCGAGATTCACGCCCGGCGTGCGCGCCAGAGCTTGCGGCGTGATCTCGGAAACGTTGGCCGGTGTTTCGGCGCTGATGTTTTCAACTACGGTGATCGAGGTGCGAACCGGCTCGGGCTTCGGCTGATTCTGCTGCCCCGTCATCGAATAAATCGCCAGGGCCGAGGACGCGAGCAGGCGTCCAGCCCGCGTCCAGAAAACGTTGTGGATCGGCGCTGAGCACGATTTGCAGATTGGATTCATCGGCCGGTTGTTCGGGAATTCCGCTAGTCTGGGGAGAAACCAAAGCCAGAAATCTCAGGATAGTATAGACGTCGCCATCCTCCGGCAGGCGGATGTCGCTCTGCTGCGAACGAAAGCGCAAGCCCGTTTCCTGCAAACGCCAGCAGAGAAACGCGCTGCATTCAACGGCACGCTCGAACCATTCTTCCCAATCCGGAAACGATTTTCGAGGCGCCCCGCGATCGAGAAATATCTCGACCGTGCGTTGCCGCTCGCGCGCGAATTCGCGGACTTGCAGGTCGCCGGTGTGGGCCGTGCTCTTCCAATCCACGTGCCGCGCGCTTTCAAAAGCCTGGTATGGACGAATGCGGTAGAAGTCCCGGCCGCCGCCACGCAAGTGCATCTCGATTTCTCCAGCGATATCCGCGAGCAAGTTCTCGAAGCCGGGCCGTGTCTCGATCGATGGATAAACAATAGTGTCTTTTCGCAGCGCGACGCGGGCGCTTTTTTCTAAGAATCCGAAGGGGAACTTGGTCGAAAAGGCGAACAGGTTGCGCGAATGCACGCCCCGGCGAGTGAAGAACACATCGGCGGATTCTTCGAGTACCGCGCCGCCCGGAACGATCGGAAAGTAGATAGGAGCGCGAAGAATGGGAGGCTGGGCGCCTTCCGGCACGCCCGCGACTTGGATCGAAAACGATGGCATCCATCGCTTCAGATTGCGAAGCACCAGACGGGCCGGAAGATTGCGGCGCGCCGAGATGTGTTCCGGCAATACTAATTCGAGCTCCAGACCCGCGAGGCAAAGCCGGCTCACCAGCCCGGACACGAGCAGTGTCGCGAGCATGGCAGCCACAATCAAGAAGAGAAGGTTGTTGGCCGAGAGAGCCGCTGCCGCGCTCACCAACCCTAGCGTGAGCAGAAATAGCGCGCCGCCCCAGGTGATCTTGTACCGCATTCGTTTGCGCAGAGCGGTGGAGAAAGCGCGCCAGCGCATATATGCTTTCCAGTTTACGCTTCCAGTACCTGAAACCATGAAACCACCCAAAATTTGCTTTTCCCGCTCGATTCAGGCAAGCTGGTAGGTTTTCCGATAACACCTGCCTCCCCTACATGCGGATACGAATCCTTTATCACGATCACTGTTTCGACGGCGCCGCTTCCGCCGCTTTTTTCACCCGTTTCCAGCGTGGCGCGTTCCACCCGGACGCCGAATTCAGCTATACCGGAATGGCTCACAAGGCGTCCCAAATGTTCGAGGACGGCCTGTTCGATGGCGATGAAAATGCCATCGTCGATTTTAAATATTCGAGCAACCCGAGGCTGACCTGGTGGTTCGACCATCACCAAAGCGCCTTTCTTACTCCCGAAGACGCGCAACATTATGCCCGGCACCGGACGGAAAAGCAGCTTTACGATCCCAGTTATAAGTCCTGCACGAAGTTCATCCGGACCGTGGCAAGAAACCGTTTTGGATTTGAAGCGCCCGATCTGGATGAGTTGGTTAAGTGGGCCGACATTATCGATGGTGCACAGTATTCCGACGCCAAGACCGCGGTCGAGTTGGGCGAACCGGCGATGAAGCTGACTCTTGTCATCGAGGGGTCGAAGGGGTCGGAGACGGTCCAGAAAATTATCGGTTGGATGCGCGACATGCGGCTGGCCGAGATCGTAGCGCTACCAGAGGTGCAGGCGATCTACCAGCCCCTTTATCAGAGACACCTGAAATCGGTCGATATGATTCGCGAACGGGCCAGCGAAAATGGCGGCGTGATCACGTTCGACCTTTCCGGATACGACATTGAAGGATACAACAAATTCATTCCGTACTATCTGTTTCCACGCGGCACATATACGGTGGCGGTAAGTCCTTCCAGCTTTCGAACCAAGATTTCGGTGGGATCGAATCCGTGGGCGCCGGCCGAACCGACGCACAATCTGGCTACTATTTGCGAACGTTATGGGGGCGGCGGCCACGCGCGCGTCGGGGCAATTAGCCTGGAGCCGGGGGCCATCGATCAAGCTAGGACAATTGCCGCGGAGGTTGCCGAAGAGTTAAAGACGTAAGCTTCTCGACGTGCTTGGCTATCATGTCGCACTCAATGTTCAAGCGGTCGCCCGGACGGCGCGAGCCTAGCGTGGTGTGCTGATAGGTGTGCGGGATGATCGCCGCCGAGAGAACGCAATTTTCGACAGCCGCGATTGTCAGGCTGATGCCATCGATCGCGATCGACCCTTTGTAGACCAGATACCGGTCAAGATTTTCGGGGACCGCGACGCGCATCCACCAGTTTCCGTCGCGGAGTCGTGCGAGGGAGAGGAGCTCGCCCGTTCCATCCACATGGCCTTGAACGATGTGGCCGCTGAGCCGGGTGGATAGCGTCAACGGACGCTCCAGATTGACGCCCGACCCGGAGGTAAGGCCGCCGAGGTTGCTGCGCTCCATGGTTTCGGGCGCGAGATCCGCCGAGAAGCTTTGGGCTTCGAGGCTGGTGGCCGTGAGGCAGACGCCATTCACGCAGATGCTGCCACCCGGCATGAGATCGGAGAGGACCCTCGCGCACTCAACCACGAGAGCGGGCGCGGGATGGCGGATAACGCCGATCTCTTCCACTATTCCGGTAAACATCGGCCTAGTAATTCTTCTCCACCTTCGCCTCTACCGCGAATTCGTCTGTCGCGATCGCGTGCACCTGGATACCGCGTAGCTGGATCGCATCCACCCTTCGCCGCCTCCCGATTCCTCCCGCAATGGGCAGCGATTGCGTCCCACCCAAAATTTTTGGCGCGTAATAAAAAAAGATCTTATCCGCGGCCTGCGCCTCGAGCACCGCCCAATTCACCTTGCTGCCGGCCTCGATCAGCAGCGAAAGCGTTTTATGTTCTCCGAGCCATTGCACTACACGATGAATATCGACCCGCCCGCCCGGTCCGTCGAACACCAGCACCTGAACGCCGCGCCGCTCCAGCGCGTTCCGGCGTTCGGCCGAAGCAGCCGACGTCGTGACCGCGACCAGATCCTCTTCGACCTTCCGCGCCATTTGCGAAGCCAGCGGCAGACGCAGTTGCGAATCGAGCACGATGCGCAGCAGCGGACGGCTTCGGGGCAGCCCCGTTCGATCCGTTAGCAGGCAATCGTCCGCGAGAACCGTTCCGATCCCAGTCAAAATTGCATCCGATTCATGACGAAGCTGCTGAACGTGCGCGCGCGCGGTGGCGCTGGTGATCCAACCGCGATTGTCGTCCGGGGCGGCGATCTTGCCATCGAGCGTTAACGCCGCTTTCAGCGTCGCCATCGGTTTGCCGGTCCGCATGAAATGGATGAAGGCTTCATTCAGTTTCTCCGCTTCGGGCAAGGCGGAGATCTCCACCGCGATACCGGCGGCGCGTAATTTCCGAAACCCGTCGCCCGCCACAACAGGATTCGGATCCTGCATCGCCGCAACCACCCGCGCGACTCCGGCGGCGATTAACGCATCCGCGCATGGGCCCGTGCGGCCCTGGTGTGAACAGGGTTCGAGATTAATGTATAGCGTCGCTCCCCGCGCGCGCTCCCCTGCTTCTTCGAGGGCCAGAATCTCGGCGTGCTTTACGCCGGAGTAAGTGTGAAATCCGCGCCCCACGACATCATCGGATTGAACCAGCACCGCGCCTACCAGGGGATTTGGACTGGTCTGCGCTCTTCCTAGCCGCGCAAGATCGACAGCCTCGCGCAAATAATCGGCGCTCATTTTTCAAACAGCGAATCGATGAAGCTTTCGGGATCGAACGGAAGCAGATCGCCAGCCTTCTCGCCGACGCCTACATAGCGGATCGGCAATTGGAGTTCGCGCGCGATCGCAATAACCACGCCGCCTTTCGCGGTTCCATCCAGCTTGGCCAGAACGATGCCCGTCACACCCGACGACTCGGTAAAGCGCCGCGCCTGCTCCAGACCGTTCTGTCCGGTGGTGGCGTCCAGCACCAGAAGCACTTCGTGCGGAGCTGAAGGAATCACGCGCGCCGCCGTGCGCCTCATCTTTTCCAGCTCCGCCATCAGATTTGCCTTCGTCTGCAGACGGCCGGCGGTGTCCACGATGACGTAGTCGCTTTTTCGCGCGCGCGCCGCTTGCAGCGCGTCGAACACCACGGCGCTCGGGTCGGCTCCGGACTTCTGCCGGATCACTTCCGTGCCGGTGCGCTCTCCCCACACCTCAAGCTGCTCAATCGCGGCGGCACGAAACGTATCGGCGGCGCACATCAGGACGGTGCGGCCCTCTTCCTGATAGCGGGCAGCCAATTTACCGATCGTCGTAGTCTTGCCCGCGCCATTCACGCCAACGACTATTACGACCGCGGGCGGGGCCTCGACATGCACCGGCGGACGATCCGCGGCTTGCAAAATTTCGAGCAGATGCTCGCGGATGAGGCCGCGCAATTCGCCCGCGTCGTTGACCATTTTGCGATCCACGCGCATCCGAATGCGGTCCAGGATTTCGGCCGTGGTGGTGACGCCGATATCGGCGCTAATGAGGGTATACTCGAGCTCGTCCAGAAGTTCGGCGTCGATCTGCTTGCGCCCCGAGAGCGTTTCTTCCAGTCGCGAGACCAGCCCGGCGCGTGTTTTTTGAACTCCGGACTTGAGCTTTTCGAGTAGCGTCGGCTCCTGTTCCACCGAGCCGAACAGCGTTTGAATCATTTTGGCTTTATTGTATCAACCATGTGGCGCAATATAACCCGAGGCATTAGTCGTACACAACGGGACGATCAGTCGTAAACGAAATGCAGCACCTTCTTTAAATCTTCCCAAGCCTCGCGCTTGGCTTCCTGATTGTAGGCGCGCAGTAAGTAGGAAGGATGGTAAGTCACCATCAATGGAAAATCCCGCCACTTATGCCATTTCCCGCGCATTCGGGTCACGCCGTCCTTGCCTCCGATTAATGCCTTTGCCGCCGTCGATCCCAGAGCGCAAACCGCGCGCGGCCGGATTGCCGAAATCTGGCGGAACAGAAACGAGCCGCACGTCGCAATCTCATCCGGCTCAGGCGTGCGGTTCTCGGGCGGCCGGCATTTCACGACATTGCAGATGTAAACGTCCTCGCGCCGGATAGGAATTCCTTCCCTCTTCGCCGTGCCTTCGATCATCTGCGTGAGCAACTGCCCGGCGCGGCCGACGAACGGGATTCCTTGAGCGTCTTCGTCCGCCCCAGGCCCTTCGCCGACGAAAACGAGTCTTGCCTCGGCAATTCCCACTCCGTAAACGATCTTGTTGCGTGAGACATGGAGCTTACAACGAGTGCAGTCGCCGATGTCCTCGCGAATCTGCGCGAGTGTTTCGCGGAGCGGTTCGACGACGGGCGCTTCGGCTGGAGGGGAAGCCGCGGGATAACGGCGGATCTGCTTGACGCCG
>JALYXS010000439.1 GCA_030946965.1 Acidobacteriota bacterium | reverse complement strand
GTCCAGGAGTTGCCCATGGAATTGCACAAAGTCACCCCGCCGCCCCCCGCGATTGCAACCAGCGGGTCCGCTTCGGCCGCGTCCCTCGATTTTTTCATGGGCTTCAAGTGCATTCGCGCCAGCGTTCCCACAATTTCGAGATGGCTCAACTCTTCCGTCCCGATATCCATCAGAAGGTCTTTTCGATCCGGATCGGTGCAGTTCAGGCCTTGAATGGAATATTGCATTGCGGCCGCTAACTCGCCATTCGCGCCGCCAAATTGTTCCAATAACATATTTCCGAACCGTGGATCGGGAGTTCCAACGTTCACGGTGTACATCAGCTTTTTAATGTGATGGTACATACAGAGTCCTTTGATTAAATTAGACTTCCGTATTCGGCAGCATTTTGCGGCCCACGAATGGCAGT
Organism: Acidobacteriota bacterium; assembly: GCA_030946965.1. Taxonomy (GTDB): domain Bacteria; phylum Acidobacteriota; class Terriglobia; order Bryobacterales; family Bryobacteraceae; genus JALYXS01. The sequence goes on along the minus strand of JALYXS010000439.1, from coordinate 4,510 downwards.
TAGGCCAAAACTTTCGATTCCACTCGCGGTTCCAACGGCGCAATTGTCTCTGGAATTATCCTCCCCTGCCGGTTCAACGCGGCATGTAAGCTCACCAGTTGGCTGGAGAAGTTTGCGGCGCTCTCGACAGTAAAACCCGCCTCGGCGCCCAGAGGTAATTCGACCAAACCCGGCTCGTTCGTCTGCAATCCCTTCCAGACGGCGCTCATCTCGTAAATATCCCGCAAGACAGTTCCACGTTGTTTTCTCCAGCCGCTTCTTCGATTTGAGAAACCGGCGAACACCACCAACCCGATCATGGCGACCGAGCTGAGGTAAATCGGTGTCATGGCATTCATATTCCTAATTATTCGGCGGAAAAGCAATAATCTTTAGATTATTGTTAAAAATGGTAAAGATTAAAACGGCCAGCGAGACCGTAACCAGTGAAACAAGATATAAGTGTCTAAGGCCAAAGATATGTGTTTTGTGTAGTATAGATCGTATTCCAGCCCCGCGTGGGAGTTCACCCGCGAGCCGTTTAGATCGTCTTGAATGCGGCTCCACCCGGTTATTCCGGGTTTAACCGTATGCCTTTGGTTGTAAAAAGGAAGATATACCATCAAAATACTTGCGAATTCCGGGCAGTCCGGGGTGGGGCCAACCAGGGCCATTTCGCCGCGCACCACGTTGAATAGATACGGCAAATTTTCCAGATGCGTCCGGCGCAGCCAACCGCCGAATGGCGTCAGTCGCAAATCCGGACCCAACACGCGAAAACTACTGAGCTGGAAGCGCAGTCCGTTAAATCCAACGCGTTCTTGGGTCGTCAGCACCCGGCCGCGGGAACCCGTCTTTACCGCGATTGCGATCGCAATGAAGAGGGGCAAGCACAAGGCAATACTTACGATCGCGATCAGGTTGGTGTAGATGGATTGCAGCGCGACGCTTCCCGGCCGCGAGCGCAACTCGTTACCGAAAATGATCTGCGAAGGCCGGAACTCGCGGGAACACACGCGCCCGCATGTCTCTTCGTAGGCGGCGGCGGCTTCCTGAATTTTGATGCCCGAGGCGCTTAGCTCCAACAACGTTTTTATCGGTAAACGGTTTCGCCAATCCGTCATTCCCACGACGATTCGGCGCGGCCTGACTGTATTGGCGATCCGCATCAGTTCCGAGGCAGCCCCCAGCACCACGCCTCCCACCATCAGAGATCCCGGTTCGCGATCGTCGTCTATGTAGCCCGCCACGCTCATGCCGAGTTCCGGGCGCGCCAGGATTTCGCCGGCAATCTCCTGTACCACCTCGCTTGTGCCCAGGAAAATTACCTGGTGCGTGCCAAATAGCTTCCAGACGTAACCGCTGTAGAATATCCGCCACAAGAGCAACGTTCCCAGGCAACAAGCCGTACCGGCGATCATCACTAGCCGCGGGAGGCGAAGACCTTCGCCCAGGTAACCGAGCAAACCCTGGACGATGAGTGCAATCCCGAAAACATTGCACAACTGCAATAACAAAGACTTGCGGGAGGTAAGGCGCCCTTTATCGTAAAGCTGATTGAGGTACAGGCCGAAGAGGATACTCAGGGCGACCAGCAGGATCCGGAGCAAACCGTTATCGTTCAGCAGGTAGTCCGTCGCGCCCGCGCGAAAGTAAGCCAGGCAGCCGAACAGGTAGCAGGAATAGATAAGAACGAATTCCGAAGCCAATAACGCGGAGACTCGCGTGGGAAGAAAAAGGCTAAAGAGCCGCACGCACTCTCCGGCGCGGGAGCATGGGGTTAGCTGGCGCGACCCGGATTCGCAAGACCGGGCTCGGGTAGAACCGTCGCGCGGGAGGCCGGCGAATCGCACGCCCGCAGCTCGCGCATTTTCGAGGTCAGCGCGCCATGCAAGGCGTTCACGAACGGACCGGCCATGGTCGCGAGGACGCTCGATTGAAAGCTCCTGGTGAAGTCAATATAATCGACCGGCGAGAGCGGAATTCGCAATTCCCAGCTTTCGGGATAGGCCGCATGCGCGGGAGCTTCCGCAATGTTTTGGGCGATATTTTGAGCCATGTTGAGGGCAATTTGAGGCGCTTGGTAGTGGTGGCCCGCTACCTGCATCCGCACGCAGCGGAAACCGAATTTCCCGCAGGCGTTCTGGATGGCCTTCCAGCAATCGTCCATGGTGCGGGAATCCGCCAGCGCTTTTTCGAAGCTTTGCAGATCCAGGCGCGCGTTGAGAGTGCGCTGGAAATCGCCCTTGAACAAGAGACCCCCAGCGACACGGAATTCGGCGTAACCCAGATATTGAATACCCACCCAGGAGACTCCGCAAAATAAGACCAGAATCAGCCCGGAAAGATTGTTGCTGCGGACTATGCTTTGTGAAAGCGAAAAGATAGCAGTGAGGCCGCAAAGCCCGTAGAGGATGACCACCGCCCGGCGCGGCGTCAAGCCGCGATCGAGCAGGCGATGATGGATGTGGCCGCGATCGGCCCCGAATATAGGCTGCCTCCGCAAGCCGCGCCGCACGATCGCCAGGCAAACGTCAAGCAACGGAATCGAGAGCGCCATGAGCGGCGCGGTCATTCCGAGCAGCGTGGCCGATTTTTGAGTCCAGATAATGCCGTAACAACCGAGCAGGAATCCGATCGATAAACTTCCGGAATCGCCCAGAAAGATGGTTGCCGGATTGAAGTTGTAGCAAAGGAACCCGAGCAGGCAGCCCGCCAGCGGCAGCGTCGCCAACGCCAGCGGCATATTGTCATGGAGCAGGGCGGCGACGAATATCGTCAGCGTCGCAAACATCCCGACCCCGGCGGCCAAACCGTCCATTCCGTCCACCAGATTGAACGCGTTGGTGCAGACCAGCAACCAGAGTAAGGTTACCGGCGCGCTCCACCAATCCTGCGTTGAGAAACCCGCGAGATTTTCGATTCGCACACCCGACCAGTAAGCTAAACCCGCCGCAAAAATTTGTCCGGTCAGTTTCTGCCACGGCTTCAGCCCAATAAGATCGTCCACGACGCCGACCGCGAAAATCAGGCCGGCGGCGGGCAAAATCCGCCAGACCAGCGAAAGCTGTTGGGATATCAGTTCCCTGGTGCCCGCCGGTACTAAAAAGAAACAAGCGACGTATGAGCACGCGATCGCCATGCCCCCCACGCGCGGAATGGGATCCTTATGAAGTTTGCGGTCCTGATCCGGCTCGTCCACCACCCCATAGGAATGGAATACATCGCGAAAGATCGGCGTTAGAATCAGCGCGAGGCCGAACGAAACGAGAGTTAACCAGACAAGTGGTGGCATGAATCGGAATCGCCGCTGCTCACCCGATTATAAAGAGAAAGTGGGCGTGGGCCAACCCCAACTTGCAGAAAATTAGAGTATTTAGATACTGTTTTCGGCTGCTAATATGAAAACGGTTTAACAATCGGCTTTTACCTCCGTTTTTACCATGGAACCTTTCCGCGGCGTGGATTACCTCCTGATCGATACGATCTTCAATGAACAGGAACTGTTGGTGCGTCAAACTGCCCGGCGCTTCGTCGACGAGCGGGTGAAGCCGCGGATTCGGGAGTGTTTTCGCGAAGCAAGCTTCCCCTCCGAGCTGATTCCCGAAATGGGCGCGCTGGGATTTCTGGGAGCGAACCTCGACGGCTACGGCTGCGCCGGAATGAGCAACGTCGAGTATGGGTTGATCATGCAGGAGCTTGAGCGGGGCGATTCTGGAATACGCAGTTTCGTCTCCGTGCAAGGCGGCCTCGTGATGTACCCTATCCTCACGTTCGGCTCCGGCGATCAACAATCCCGTTGGCTGCCCCGTCTTCGGACGGGTGAAGCGACCGGCTGTTTCGGCCTGACAGAACCCGATTTTGGATCGAATCCCGCGGGCATGCGGACTACGGCCGTGAAAGACGGTGGCGATTGGGTGCTCAATGGGGAAAAGACCTGGATCACGAACGGGTCCGTGGCGGATGTCGCGGTAACGTGGGCTCGCGCCGAGGATGGAATTCGCGGATTCCTGATCGAGAAAGGTACACCGGGTTTTACCGCGTCGGACATCCACGGGAAATGGTCGATGCGGGCGTCGGTAACCTCCAGCCTCGCGTTTTCCGATTGCCGCGTACCTGCCTCGGCCATGCTCCCGGGCGTGAAGGGTCTGAAAGGACCGCTCGCGTGCCTTTCCCAGGCTCGTTACGGCATTGGATGGGGCGTAATCGGAGCGGCCATGGACTGCTACGAAACCGCGCGCCAATACACCATTCTGCGAAAACAATTCGACGGCAGACCGATCGCCTCGCATCAACTTGTACAGGAAAAGCTCGCCGGGATGATCACGGAGATTACCAAGGCTCAACTGCTCGCGCTGCATTGCGGACGCCTCAAAGACGCAGGCAAGCTCGAGCCCGCGCACATCTCGATGCTCAAGCGGAATAACGCGGCCATTGCGCTCGATACGGCCAGGCTCAGCCGCGACCTTCTTGGGGCCAACGGAATTACGGACGAGTATCCTATAATGCGTCATCTATGCAATCTCGAAAC
>JALYXS010000435.1 GCA_030946965.1 Acidobacteriota bacterium | reverse complement strand
CAGTTGCAGATCGTCCACGTGCGACGTCTCGGTCGGTGCGGCGGGTTGAAAGCCAAACGACCTGTCCTCTTTCGCCAGTAACCGAAAAGCTGTCTCCGATTGCGCGTGTGAAAGTTCGAGACCTTTTCCGCGGGGTTGGCGAAAATTCAGCAGCGAGTTGCGCAATCCAAGATCAAGGAGTTCCTTGCGAACTTCGGTCAACTGTTCGGCGACCTTCTTCGATTTCCGCTGAGGCATCACACTACGAGTGAACTCTCCTAATAAAGCAATCGCAGCTTACCCCCCAATCTGATACATCGGTCTTGGCGGCGCCACGAACTTCGCGCTGTTGATCTCGTGCCCCAACCACTTCTCCCGCACATTACCCCGGATTGCCGCCGCCAACTCTTCATCCGAAGCGTTGCGTCGCAGCAAGCCCTTTACATCCGTCTCATCGATCGCGAACAAACAGTAGCGCAGCTTGCCATCGGACGTCAGCCGCAGCCGGTTGCAGTTCATGCAGAACGGTTTGCTCACCGAAGCGATAAACCCAACTCGCCCGCCGCCATCGGCGTAGCGGTATTCCGTGGCGGGCGCGCGCGGGTCGGCATCCGGAATCGCGACTAAAGGCGAAATCTCGCGCGACAACGTCTCGATAATGTCGTCCGCTAGCAGCACCTTGCGGCGGTCCCAAAGCTGCTGAGCGTCGAGAGGCATGAATTCGATAAAACGCGGCTCGATTGCGTTTTCCCGGCAGTAGCGCGCCATCGGAACGATGTCCGGCTCGATCAAGTTCTTCACGGCCACCACGTTGATCTTGATCGGCCCGAATCCCATCTCGCGGCAGATCGCGATGCCTTCGAGTACCTTATCGAGGTCGTCGCGCCGCGTGATTTTCAGGAAGCGCTCGTGATCCAAAGTATCCAGATGTACGTTCAGCCGCCGTAGTCCCGCGTCGTAGAGTTCCCGCCCGTGCTTCGCCAACAGCACGCCGTTGGTGGTCATCGCGATGTCGTGAATACCGGGGATGCGCACCAATTTCGCAATCAGCACCGGAAGATCTTTACGGACCAGCGGCTCGCCGCCGGTGATTCGAAGTTTGGTAACGCCCAGCGAAGCCGCGACCCTGGCCACGCGCTCCATTTCTTCAAAAGAGAGGATCTCTTCGCGCCCCATGAACTTCACGCCGTCTTCCGGCATGCAATAAAAGCAGCGGATATTGCAGCGGTCCGTCACGCTGATCCGAAGGTTGTCGTGAACCCGTCCAAACGAATCGACGAGGGGCGGGGCGGTCACTTGACCGCGAGCATTCGCTCGATGGGAACCAGCGCGCGGCGCATCAGAGCGTCCGGGATCTCCACCCGCGGCTCCAGATTCATCAAGCAATCGCGCAGCTTCTCAAGCGTGTTCAGGCGCATGTAAGGACACTCGCTGCAATTGCAATTTTCGTTCGCGACGAAGTGGAAAGTCTTGCCCGGCGCGTATTTCTCCATCGAAAATCTAACGCCGCTTTCAGTCATCACGATGAATTCCCGCGCGGGGCTGTTCACGGAGTAATCGATCAGCGCCGACGTAGATCCGATAAATTCCGCCAGGTCAAGCACCGGTTGCGGGCATTCGGGATGCGCGATAATCACGGCATCCGGGTATTCCTCTTTCGCCCGCAAAACGCGGCGCACCGGGAAGGTTGCATGCACGATGCACGACCCCTGCCAGATCTTCATGTTCTGGCGCCCAGTCTGCTTTTGAACATAGTTGCCAAGATTGCGGTCGGGGAGAAAAAGGACCGTTTTTTCAGGTGGAATCGAGTTGACCACGCGCACCGCGTTACTGGAAGTGCAGAGAATATCGCTCTCGGCTTTCACTTCGACCGACGTATTAATATAGCTGACGATCACATGATCCGGGTGGGCGAGGCGGTAAGCGCGAATCGGTTCCACCGGGCAGCTCTCGACCAGACTGCAACTCGCATCCTTATCCGGAACCACCACGATGCGGTGCGGATTTAGCACCTTGGCGGTTTCAGCCATGAACCACACACCGCAAAATGCGATGACATCGCCCTGTGCCTCGCGGGCCTTCCGAGCTAGCTCGAGGCTGTCGCCCACCACATCCGCCAATTCCTGGATTTCCGCCTCCTGATAGTGATGCGCTAACAGGATGGCCCGGCGGTCCTGCTTCAATTCCAGGATCTCTTCGGCTATTGTCTGCGTAGCTAGCATGCGGGGAGGAACACCTTTATTTTAGCGCGATAATGAAAGCACCCCGCCGTGCGCATAGTGCTTCTATCCACCTACGAACTCGGCAGGCAGCCGTTCGGACTGGCCTCTCCCGCCGCCCAACTGCGCGCTAGCGGCCATGCGGTAACGGCGGCGGACTTGGCGCGCGGCCCTTTCCCTTGGTTAGAGATTCAGAAAGCGGAATTGGTCGCCTTTTATTTGCCAATGCACACGGCAACGCGCCTGGCGCTACATGCAATCGACCGCGTGCGTTCCCTGAATTCGGAAGCCCGCCTGTGCGCCTTCGGCCTGTATGCGCCGATGAACGCGGACTACCTCCGCAAAAAAGGCGTCGGCGCAATCTTGGGCGGCGAGTTCGAACCGGGTCTAGTTGAGTTGGCGAATACGGGCCGGGCGCCCGCGGCCGCGATCTCGCTCGAAAGGCAGCGATTCGCCACGCCAGACCGTGCCGGACTTCCGCCGCTCACCGCGTACGCCAAGCTGTTAGGCAGCGGCGCGCCCAAGCTGGCCGGCTACACCGAAGCGAGCCGCGGCTGCAAGCACCGGTGTAAACATTGCCCCGTGGCGCCCGTCTACAACGGCGTGTTCCGGATCGTGCAGCGGGATGTCGTGCTAGCCGACGTTCGCCAGCAGGTCGCGGCCGGAGCGGAACACATCACATTTGGCGATCCCGATTTCTTTAACGGAATCGGCCATGCGCTCCCGCTAATTGAAGCCCTGCACGCCGAATTTCCGCGCCTCACGTATGACGCAACCATCAAAATCGAGCACCTGCTAAAACACCGCGAGGCTTTGCCGGTGCTGCGCCGTACTGGCTGCCTATTTATCGTGAGCGCGGTGGAATCGGTGGACGACGCGGTGTTGTCTAAACTAGCGAAGGGCCACACCCGCGCCGATTTCCACGAGGCGTTGCGGCTGACGCGCAAAGCCGGCCTGCACCTCTCCCCGACATTTATCCCGTTTACGCCGTGGACGACGCTCGAGAGCTACCGCGACCTGCTGCGCGCCGTGCGGGATTTGGATTTGGCGGATAGCGTCGCCGCCATCCAGCTCGCGATCCGGCTGCTGATCCCGGCAGGCTCGCTGCTGCTCGAGTTGGACGAGATCCGGCATATCGTGGAGCCTTTCGATCCCGAAGCCCTGTGTTACCGGTGGAAGAATTCCGACCCAGCCGTAGATCGACTCTGCGCCGGGATTGGGGATGTGGTGCAGCGCGAAGCCGCGAAGCCGCGCGCCGAAGTCTTCGGCAAGATTTGGGAACTGGCTTTCGATGAGTTAACTGTTCCGCCCGATTTCCACTTGGCCGCCCGCGCGACCGTGCCGTACTTGAACGAGCCCTGGTATTGTTGAGCGGAGCCAACGAAAGAGCAGGTTGCTCTTGTATGAGAAGGGTGTCACCGGTTCGCCGTCTCACTCATTGAGCGCGCGCCGCGTTGTACCATGAGAATTACTTCATGCAGGCTTTACTCGACGCACTCTCGCCCGGCGACCGGGATTGGGAGTTGGCGCGCGCCATCGATCCCGAGCGATTGCCGGCGCATATCGCAATTATCATGGACGGGAACGGGCGGTGGGCGAGCCGCCGCCGCTTGCCGCGCGTTTCCGGACACAAAGCCGGCGTCGCTTCCGTCCGCGAGACCGTGGAGGCCTGCGCGCAACTGGGTGTTTCTGCATTAACGCTGTATGCATTTTCCGTGGAGAACTGGAAGCGCCCGCGCGCCGAAGTGGATATGCTATGGCATCTGCTTCGCTTTTATCTCCGGAAAGAGCTGTTGGAACTGCAGCGTAACGACATTCGGCTGCAAGCCATCGGGCGATTGGACGAGTTGCCGGCGAGGGTGCGCGACGAGCTGGATTTCGTCGTCGAAGCAACCGCTCCCAACCATGGCATGCGGCTGAATCTGGCGATTAATTATAGTGGCCGGGCGGAAATTGCGGACGCGCTCAACGCGATTCTGGACGCGGCGCGTATTGAGGGCCGCCTCGCTTCGCTGCGGATCGACGAAGATCTGATCGGCGCCAATTTGTATACTTCCGCGCTACCCGATCCCGATCTTCTCATCCGCACGTCCGGCGAAATGCGCGTCAGTAATTTTCTGCTTTGGCAGATTGCCTATGCCGAGCTCTACGTCACCGAAACGCTATGGCCGGATTTCAATCGCACGGAGCTGCTCCATGCCATTCTCGATTACCAGAAGCGCGATCGGCGTTTCGGCGGGCTGAGCGCCGCGTCCGCGTTATGTAATGAGAGCGAGCCGTTAGTGGAAGAAATCGCCGTCTCGTCCTGATCGTCTCGATGCGCCGGCTCCTTACCGCGGCCGTTCTAATCCCCTTTATTCTTTGGACGGTTTTGAAAGCCCCTGCCTGGGTCTTCATCTTGGTCGTAGTTGTGGTCGCGGAGATCTGCTATCGCGAGTTCAGCGGCATGGCGCGCGCAGCCGGGTTCGGGGAGCTTCCGCGGATCGGAACCTTAACGGGTCTCGCTATCCTGTTGACGCCGTCCGAACACGCCCTCCCGGTAGCGGTGCTTATCGCTCTACTGGCTTTGACGCTTTCGCTGCGATCGCCGAATCTCGCGACGGCATTTCCGCAAGCCGCGATTCTGATTCTCGGCCAGCTCTACATCTTCGGCGCGTGGCGCGCGGCAGTTCCATTGCGCGCCATGAGCCCCTACTGGTTAGTATTCGGGCTTGCGCTCAATTGGATCGGGGACTCGGGCGCTTTCTATGTGGGCCGAAAAATCGGGAAGCATAAGCTCGCGCCGCGCGTGAGTCCCGGAAAATCGTGGGAAGGCGCGGCTGCATCCGTGGCAGTATCGGTTCTCTTCGGCGTGCTTTTCCTGCCTGGAGTGATTCCGGGAGTGCATATCGCGGAAGCGGCGTTACTGGCCGTAGCCGTCAATATCGCCGGGCAATTAGGCGACTTAGCGGAATCGGCGCTTAAGCGCGGCGCGGGAGTAAAAGATAGTGGGACGCTCCTGCCGGGGCACGGCGGACTGCTCGACCGCGTGGACAGTTCGCTGTTCGCGTTGCCGGTGCTGTATGGGATATTGCGTCTGTTGCGCGCCGGCTAGATAACGGAGGGCTTGGCTACTTCTTGCCCAAGCCTTTTCCGGTGGATCGAGACGCGGACATTCGAGCGCGGCGCCGAGTATGAACTTGGGCGCACGGTGGGCGTTCCCTCTGGAGAGGATGACCCTCCAGCCAGTTACCAATGCCAAGTGAAGGCTCTACTAACGGGAGATACGATTCAGGTGGTTCCGGATCGCCGCTGGGTCAGTCTTATGTACAGGTACCCCAATACATTCCGCTAGGTCCCAGTAATGACTGTCTCGATGGATGCAAACATCGGTTATCATGGAACAAATGGAAGAGAGTAAGACCGGGCTTCTTATGAACCGTCGAGCCGGGTAAATCTCAAGGAGGACTATTGAACGACTTAGATAAGATGATTTCTCAACTGGAACGGCAGAGAGGCGCGATTGAACACGCGCTTTCCGCGCTGAGAGAGGTAGCGGCTTCGAGTGAGTCGCACCCTGCCGGCTCGTCGCACGCCGTGAAACAGCCAGCGCCTAACACGCCGGTCAAGAGACGCATGAGTCCGGAAGGCCGGAAGCGAATCGGCGACGCCGCCCGGAAACGTTGGGCTCAGAATAAGGCTAAACAAGCGTCCACCAAGCAGGCGCCCGCGAAGACCGAGCGCCGCCTCACTCCCGCCGGGCGGAAGCGTTTGAGCGATTTGATGAAGGCCAGGTGGGCTAAGAAGAATGCGGCCGCGAGGAGCGGCGCGAAAAGCTAAGAGATTTCGGCAGTCTCACCTGACACGCTCAGCGACAATCGTGACCTGCATGTCGCGAACCAGGCGCACTAGCTTATGAAGATCCCGCACGTGCCGTGTTACGAATATTTGCGTGACTTGCTTCTCACGCGCATAGTCGGCCACGGCCTGGGCTGGATCTTTACTATCGATCGTGACCGCGGGGATGCGCATGTTCCGGGCGATATTTAGTTGCCGCTCGACGTCCGCGCGCTCCGCCGCGCCCTCGCCATATTTGGATACCGCGACCGCCGTGCAGTCCGATTGCAGATAGTCGGCCACGCGCCGGCCGCGCCGGATCAACATGGCTGTCGCGGGATTACCCGTCAGCCACAGCAGAATCCGTTCATGGCCCCGCTCTCCAGGTTTTACCGGAACGGGAGCGGGCGCGCGCACAATTTCGTCTTCGCGGCGCTCTTCAATCTGCTGCGCGGTTTGACGTAGCGCCAGTTCTCGCAGTGCCGTGAGATTCGACTCGGTGAAAAAGTTCTCTAACGCTTGCCGCGCCTTTTCCGGCGCATAAACCACGCCGCGTTCCAAACGGTGCAGAAGCGCTCGCGGAGTCACATCCACCATCACGACTTCATCGGCTTCCTGCACCACCCAGTCCGGCACTGTCTCGCGGACGCGGATTCCTGTCACGTGCCACACCTGGTCGTACAGACTCTCAATGTGTTGGACGTTGAGGCTGGTAAGCACGTCGATTCCCGCGTCGCGGATGCAATTGACATCCTCCCAGCGCTTGTTTCGCCGCGAACCGGGAGCATTCGTATGCGCAAACTCATCGACCACGCAAACCCGCGGCTGACGCTCGATAATCGCTTCCGTACCCAACTCTTCGAGACGCGTCCCACGATGCTCCACCATGCGGCGCGGTATGGTTTCCAGGTTTTCGGTTTTGGCTATGGTGTCCTTGCGCGCATGCGGCTCGAAGTAGCCGATTACGACATCGACTCCGCCGGCCTTCAACTGTTGGGCTTCGAGCAACATCTGGTAGGTCTTGCCCACACCCGCCGCGTAGCCTAGAAAAATTTTCAGCTTCCCGCGTTTGCCGGGTTGGTTGGCGTTAGCCGGCTTGGGTGTGAGGGAAGATTCGGACATCCATTCCATCCGCTGCCTTAATCAGCCGGTCAACCGGGCTTTGCGCCCAAAACTTCCAGACGCTCCCTTGCGTATGTCCGATGAAAACCTGCGTGATTCGCTGTTCGGCGGCATGGTTGACGATGGTATCGATCGGATCGCCGGCGCTTTTCAAGACTGTCACCTCGGCGCCCAGTTTCCGCGCATACTCCAGATGCCCATCCACGGTTTCCTGCGCCTCGCGTGTAAGTTCGCCCTGCTCCACATGGATCGCGATGAGTTGCCCATGGAAGCGGCTGGCCGCGCGGGCGCCGGATTCGAGCATCGGCCGCGCATTGCCGCGCGGCGTAATACATACCAGAATTCTCTCCTGCGTCCCCGAGGATTGCTGGATTCCATGCGTCTTCATATAACGCACCAGTTGCTCTTCGACAACCTGCGCCGCAAGCAGAAGAGCAAGTTCCCGCAGTTCCGAAAGCTGGTGAGAATTGAGCGGAGCGCCCGATTTTTCATCGTGGGGCACGCCCTCGGGTGGAACATCGACAATCACGATCTCATCCGCGGAATGCACGAAGCTTTCTGGAACGGAGCGCTCGGCGCGCCGGCCGGTGATCCGCTCCACGGCATCCTGTTGCTCGGCCACGTACTGCAGGTTCAACGCGGTAATCACGGTCATACCCGCAACCACCAGTTCCTCCACATCCTGCCAGCGGTGTGGATGACGGCTGCCCGGCGGATTATCCCGCGCCAGTTCGTCTATCAGACAGACCTGCGGCGAACGCTTGAGGATTGCCTCCACATCGAGAGCCTGTTCATCGTTTACGATACGGCAGGCAACCACGTCAAGCCCGCTGATCAATCCGCGGACATCTTTTATGCCTTTGGTCTGAAGCGACCCGACTACTACGTCTTGTCCGCGGCTGGCGCGACGTCCTCCCTCATCGAACATCCGGACCGACTTGCCGACGCGCGGCGCATACCCGAGGAAAAT
>JALYXS010000170.1 GCA_030946965.1 Acidobacteriota bacterium | reverse complement strand
GCTGCCGCTGGCTCTTTTCGCCGGCGTTGGACGGATTGCTTTCGGAACATATCAATCGCCGGTTTATCTCGATCAATCGTTAACGATTGCGGATACGCCCACCGCAATGCCGCCACCCGCGCCCGCGGCCGCCGCTCCCATCGCGTTTCATGTCTTCCTGCCGCCGGGGCCCGCTCCCGCGTCCGGCTATCCGGTTGTGATTTTCGGACATGGATTCACCGACAGCAGCTTCGGCGCCCCCAGCGCCGTAGCTTCCACGCTGGCGCAAGCCGGTTTTGCCACCGTGGCGATCAATGTTTTCGGCCATGGCGGCGGTTCCAACGGCACGGTGATCTTGACTGACAAATCCGGCAACACCACGGAAATTTCAACCGGCGGCCGCGGTTTGGATATCGATGGCAACGGCACAATCGACGATACGGAAGGTTGCGTTCTGCCGGGGTTGGCCGGATCGAGAGATTGCCTTCGTCAAACCGTGGTCGATTTAATGCAGTTGGTGCGGGTGATTCAAAGCGGCGTGGATCTGGCCGGCGATGGCTCGATCGCGTTCGATCCAAGCCGGATCTATTATGGCGGTCAATCGTTCGGCAGCATCTACGGAACCATCCTGATGGCTGTGGAACCTGCCATTCAGACGGCCGCTCTGAACGTGGGCGGCGGATCGGTCGTCGAAACCTTGCGCTTAAGTCCTGCATTCCACCTTCTCGCGGCGCAAGTGCTGGCCCTGCGCACGCCGCCGCTGTTGAATGTGATGGGAAAAGATTTTAACGATAACTCCCCATTCCGGTATCGCGCGGCCCTGGTCAATGCCGTGCCGGGCGCGATCGATGTTCAGAATTTTTTCGATTTCGCCGAATGGTATGCGCAGCCAGGCGATCCGATCGCCTTTGCGCCACATTTGAGATCGTCCACGCTGCCCGGCGTACCGATCAAAAGCGTGCTCTGGCAGGAGGCCAAAGGCGATAAGACAGTGCCAAATCCCGCGAGTAGCAACCTCATCCGGTCGGCTAACATGCAGGATTCGTCGGTTTATTTCTTGAACGACGTCGCCCGCATGGCCGCGCCCGATCTCTCGACGAATCCGCATACGTTTTTGACGAATCTCGGGTCGATCCCCGGCGGGGCCATTGCCCTGGCGGCTCAGGCGCAGATCGCGGGATTTTTAAAATCCGATGGCGCGGCGATTCCGGACGTCAACGATCGGGTTCGCCCCGTCTTCGGACAGAATCTTTTCGTGACGCCTACGTTCTTGCCCGAGGATCTAAACTTCCAGTAGGAACGGTTGGAACAGGTCCGTTGTGAAGTAGCGTTCCATCCTGTCGGGGAACACCGTGACGATCGTCGCGTCACGGTTCAATTGCCCGGCTGCGATGGTCGCCGCGCGGTAGTTCAGCCCCGAGCTTGGCCCCACCGGGAACCCCATCGCGATGAGTTGGCGGGTGACCTGGATCGCCTCGCGGTCGTCCACTTCCACGGTAATCAGGTTCGGGAAATCGGCGGCGCGGAATATGGTCGAGATGCTGTCGACCACTCCCGGTATGCAGCAACTGAAACTGCAGCACTCTTCCTCGCGGGAGCGCGTCAAATTCACCGGACGCGCCAGCACGGGACGAAGCGAATCGCCGGTTCCCCGGAAACCGCGATATAGACCCACGAGCGTTCCGCCGGTTCCGACGCCACTTACAACTGCATCGACCCTGCCGCTTGAGAGCTGCGTCAGAATTTCGCGCGCCGTGCCAAATTCGTGCGCCGAGGCGTTTTCCGGATTGGCAAATTGCCTCGGAAGAAAAGCATCGGTGTCGAGGGCCAGCCGTTCCGATTGGCGAATGGCCTCGCGAACGCCATCCGCGCGCGGCGTGAAGTGAATCGCGCCGCCATATGCCCGGATCATCAACACGCGCTCATTGCTCACGCCTTCGGGCATCACGGCAATGAACCGCAGCCCCAGTTGGGCGCAAGTCAAAGCCATCGCGATACTGGTCGATCCGCTCGACGCCTCGATTACGGTTCCGCCCGGTTTGACTCGCAAGTCGCGCAACGCTTTTTCGAGAATATAACGGGCGATGCGGTCTTTGGTGGACCCGCTCGGGTTCAGAAATTCGAGCTTGCAGTAAATCAGCGGCGATTCGGGCGAAAGCCGGATCGGGACCAGGGGAGTAGGGGCCAGACTGGATGGATATTGGTTGTGTCCGCTCACAACCCTAGTAAAGCGCGGTTAATGCGGACGCAACTGACGCGCCAACCTCACGCACAACC
>JALYXS010000139.1 GCA_030946965.1 Acidobacteriota bacterium | reverse complement strand
TCGGTTGGATTTTTGCCGGCCGCGCGCTCTCGCCCGTGCTCGAAGTCGCGCAAACCGCGCAGCGTATCAGCGGATCGAATCTGAGCCTGCGCATCCGCTCGCGCAACGCCGGCGACGAACTCGATTTCTTGATTGAAACGTTTAACCAGATGATCGACCGGCTCGAGAATTCATTCCGGCAGATCCGGCAATTTTCGACCGATGTCTCGCACGAACTACGCACTCCGATCACGATCATACGCGGGCAGCTCGAGGTGGCTTTGTTCACCGCGAACACCACCGAGCAATACCGGGACGCGATTCTGGAATCGCTGCAGGATATCGAGCGTCTTTCGCAAATCGTTCGCGCTCTGCTCCTGCTCTCGCAAGCCGAGACGGGCCAGGTGGTTCTTCAAAAAGAAAATCTGGATCTTGGCGCAATGGCGCGAGACATTGTCGATCAGTTCCAGATTCCGGCCGAAGGCGCGCACATTGCCATCAAGGCTCTGGGATTCAGCGGCGATTGCCACGCGTATGTGGACCGAGTGCAGATGGAGCGGATGCTTTCGAACCTGCTCTCGAACGCCCTGAAATTTACTCCCGCCGGGGGGGAAGTGCGTGTCGAATTAGCCCGCGCCGGAGAGAATATAAGGTTGACCGTCGAGGATACCGGCTGCGGGATTTCCGCCGGACATCTCCCGCACATCTTCGACCGGTTCTACCGGATCGAGGGATCCGGCATGCATTCCTCGCCGGAAAGGGGCCTGGGATTGGGTCTCAGTTTCGTGTCCTGGATCGTCAAGGCGCACGACGGCGCCATTGATGTGGAAAGCCAGCCCGGCAAAGGCACGAAGTTCGTTATTACGCTGCCGTCCCAAGTGACGCCGCAAGCGCCCGAGGAACCGAACGCCGCGATGGTGCAAGAGGTGAACGAAGGTTAATCGCAACTTCAGACTGCTTGCATTGGTTAAACTATTCTGAATACAGTGCGGTTACTCTTGTGCGGGTGGATTTTTCTAATGATGGCCGCCGCGGCTCAACAAGCGCCAGTACCCCGGCCCACACCGCCCTCTAGTCAATTTTTTTCCGGTACCGTCACGGCATTTAGCTCGGAAAGTATCACGGTTGTCCGCCGAGGCTTTGGAAAGGATTCCGTTACCCGAACCTTCGTGGTCGATAAGGCTACGAAGATAGAGGGAAGATTGCGGGTTAAGGCAAAGGTAACGGTGCGCCATGCAGCGATCGAAAACGGCGAACGGGCAGTCCACATTATTGTGCGGTAATGCAGCGTCTGAAGACCACGACCCGAAGCCGGGCAATCGTTTTTGCCGTGAGCCTTGGAATCGCGTGTGGAATCGGCGCCGGACAGCCACGCCCGTCGAAAGAGCGGACGCGCCAAGACGAGTTGGCAAGGGCTGGATATCTTTCGGCCGTTCCGCTAGGCCAAGCCGTTGAAGAGTTCAACCGGCGGGCCGCGGGCGATAGCGTTGGACGGCTGCAGCCGCCGTTGACGGCCGAAGAAGTAGCCGCGGCGATTCGCGCGTGGGATAAAACGGAGGCGCGCTTACCTGGCGCCGTATTTCAGGCTTTCCAGAAGATCGCCAGAACCGGAACCATGCCGAAAGGTTCTTATATCAGGTTCATTCCGGGCGTAATCGCCGTAAACGGATTCGATATCGATGTCTGGTGGGTCGATTTGCAAATCGCGTTGGATAAGTACCCGACCGACTTAGCGGATGTGCCGATGTATATGCGGCGTATTCGAACCACTTATGTGTCGTCGCGACCCAATCGTTAAATAGTTTGCCAAATAGTTCGGTGCCTACTGCGTCTTCACGCATCGAATCCCATAATTGCGCCCTGCGTAACACTCCGGCACCGCCATGAATTCGTAGATTTTGAAGTCCGCCAGCTTGTTTTGGGGATCGTAGGATCCTCCTCGGATGGCGACCCACTTACTTTGCCTCGAACAGGGGATATTCTTGAAGAGGTCGATAGACCTTGCTTCGGGAGTGATCGTCTCATCCACGTATTCCCAAGCATTGCCAGTCATGTTCAGCGCGCCATAGGGGCTGATGCCAAGAACGGTTTCGGCTTTCGAAAGCCGGTGCGGTCTTGTCGTGGGATTGTCGCCGACATTCGCGAGACGCGGAATTTCCTCTTTACCCCACGGGTAAAGGCGCCCATCGGTTCCCCGGGGCGGCCTTCTCCCACTCGGGCGCGGTCGGAAGCCTCTTCCCCGCCCATTCGCAAAACGCGCGCGCCTTATTGAGATCGATGTTCGTGATACTTTGCTCAAATAGGACATTATCACTTTGCTGCGACAGCGTTAGAAAGCCGTGTGTCGCGGGCATTTGACAGTTGCGTCCCGTTCAGGGACAACCGCGACATCGGGCAGCCGGAAACGCGTTTCGCCGCCAATTCTCAAGCGGCAATGTAATTCCGTTCCAACCCGCCGGCGCGTCGTTCAGGAGAACAGGAAATCGACCGATATGCTTAGTTCCGGCATCACCGTGCCGCCATCGAGCGTTTCGCCGGAACCGGCGGTTCGCAAGGTTCGATCCGGCTGAACGATGAGAACGGACATTTCCTCGGGGAGTACGATCCACGCGAGTTTGGTTCCATTCGCTAAGTAGTCGTCGAGCTTGCGAAACTGCGAAGCGATGGAATCTTCGGGCGAACGGATTTCAACCGCGAGGTCTGGACCGCGATCGAGATA
>JALYXS010000104.1 GCA_030946965.1 Acidobacteriota bacterium | reverse complement strand
TCGACAGCGGCGTCACGCTCAACTACCTTTCCCAACTAATATGGCAGCGCCATCCCAAGTCGGTGCGGATCGTTGCATTGCTCGATAAGCCCGAGCGCCGGCTCCGGCCCGTGGAGGTTGCCTATGTGGGTTTTGCCATACCGGACGAATTTGTGGTTGGCTACGGACTCGATTTCGACGAGAAATACCGCAACCTGCGAGACATCTGCGTCCTGGAAGCGGAATAGACAGCCGGAAACGGGTAGCCTACAATAATACAGGAGGCAGTTAGATGGGTCCGTTAGGTGTTCCGGAAATGATCTTCATCTTTGTCCTTGCCTTGCTCCTGTTCGGCCCTAAGAAGTTGCCGGAATTGGGCAAGACGTTAGGTAAGGCGATGGCTGAATTTCAACGCGCGAAGAACGATCTGAAATCGACGTTCGACCGCGAAATGAGAAACCTGGAACGGGAAAATGAATCGCTGAAGGAAGTCACCAATAGCTATTACCACGACAGCTACAATTACGATTACTCCTCGCACGATTCGGGCGCTTATGGGTCCGAATATCACGATTCCACCGCAACCACAAACCCTCAGATTACAGGCGCATCCGCAACTCAGGGCGCTGAATTGACGCCAGCCGAGCCGCCAGCCGGGTCCATTGCCAATGGAACCGTGCATACGGCTTCAATCGAAGAACATCCCGCTGTTTCGGAATACCGTCATTCCGAGCACGCGGAAAATGGGCATTCGGCTGAGCAGACCACTTTAAAGAGCTAAATGGCATTACCGGAAGAACCGAAGGGAGCGCCAGCTCCCGAGGGCGGTGCTCCGCCTTCCCTCGAAGGCGGAGTCCCGGAACATGGCGTATCAAGGGACATCGCCGTTACGTATGAACCTGTTACAGACAACTCCGCTTACGCCTATCAAGGCGATTCCTATAACTATGGCGGGGATACCTCTCCCGTTTCATCGGTAGGCACTCAACCCGGCAGTTACGCCCCGGTCATCCCCGTTACCTCGTCTGCCGGTTCGGGTGGCGGCAAGACTCCGCCGCCCACCGATCCTCCCGATGGGGATGCGGAAGAAGACGGGATGCTCCGCATGTCGTTCCTGGGGCATCTCGAAGAGTTGCGCAAGCGGATACTTCTGATGCTCGCCGGATGCGGCGTGGCCTTTGTCGTCAGTCTCCTTTTCTCAAATGAGCTGTGGATTGCGGTCAGCGCTCCGGCGGTCGATGCCCTCACCCAGCTCGGTGTTAAACCTCCGAATTTGGTTCAAATTTCTCCCATGGACGGCTTCAATATCATCTGGATGAAGCTGCCGATCCTATGCTCTATCTTCATCGCATCTCCATGGATTCTTTACCAGGTATGGGCGTTCATCGCACCCGGCCTGTATAAGAGAGAACGAAGGTGGGCCGCGCCGTTCGTGATTTGCTCGGCCGGGTTGTTTATTCTTGGGGGCGCGTTTGCTTACTTCGTCGCATTCCGATACGGCCTCAAGTTCCTGCTCGGCATCAGCATGGATTCGCACGTTACGCCGATGCCATCCATGGTCGATTATTTCGACTTATTCGTGAACGTGATGTTAGGTATTGGGCTGGTTTTTGAGATCCCCATCCTGATCTTTTTCCTTACGCTTTTGCGAATTGTCACGCCTAAATTTCTAATTAGCCATAGCCGCTATGCGATTTTGGCAATCGTGATTATTGCGGCGGTAGTTACCCCGACCCCGGATGTTTTCAACCTGATGCTGTTCGCGACGCCGATGTGTTTGCTGTTTTACGTCGGCATTTTCGCCAGTTATCTTCTTGTTTTGAACCGGGAAGGCAAGAGATTTCCCTGGAAGTACGTCGTTTACGTGGTACTTGGGTTGCTTATGATTCTGTCGGCGATTGCCTACGTCGCAATTTCGCGCTACGGATATCATTTCGGGCAGCGGTGGCCTTTTTTCACCCGCTAGCGCGCTTAGGAATGGTAGGCTAACAAGACGCTGGGGGTGAAATGGATCTTAACAAGGTCATTCGGGATCTCTACGAGGAAAAAAAGAGATTAGACCAGATTATTAGCTCGCTGGAGCAAATTCAGAGCATGGAAGTAGAGGACCCGAACCGGACGGAGAGACGCCGCGGACGCAAGTCGATGGATCCACAAGCACGACAGGAAGTCTCGGACCGGATGAAGATGTATTGGGCTCTACGGCGGCAAAACGGCAACGGGGGTGCAAAGCAGGTTACAAACGGGGTCCAGAACCAGCAGCTTTGAAAAACCATAGCCAGAAATATTGTCCACCGGCCCCGTGGCGGTAGCGAGGTTCGAATCCACAGCGGAGGGCCATCTGCACTGCCTCCTCATCCGAAAACGGAATTCCCAGCCAAGTGTCTTCGGGCGCGGTCTTTAAGGATGCATCCCCCTGCACCTGGAACTTGAATAGGCCGCCCGGACGCAACACCCGATTCACTTCGCGCACATAGTTCTCTATCACGGCGCGACTGGGAATATGCTGAAAGACAATTGACGAAAAGGCGAAATCGACTACCAGATCGCCCAAGACCGCCAAATCCGTTCCATTATTTTGAAAAAGGTGAACGTTAGACCGATCCGGCAGTCCGGATCTGGCTTGGCTGATCATTTCGCCGCTGATATCCACTCCATAGACCTTACCGAAGACTTCGGACAGCGCGCGCGTCACTCGGCCCGCGCCGCATCCGATCTCCAGAACGTTCATTTCGGCGGGGTCTTTCCCTTGGCAAATATTTCCCATATCGGTCAGGATCTCCTCCGACACGGTACGGCGCCCGGAAGCGAAGAACTCGTCGTCGGTCCAATCGTTTTTTGCCGTGTTGACGTAGAAGCGGGCGTTCTCACGCGCGCGCTCGTCCCACTCGCGCTGCATCTTGGTTAGGAGGTGGAGGTCGGTTCCGGGCATCATGTTATATTGTATTCGCGTGGGCGACTAGCTCAGCTGGGAGAGCGCTGCGTTCGCAATGCAGAGGTCGGGGGTTCGATCCCCCCGTCGTCCACCAATGTACTTACGCGCAACCGTCTGGAGTTGCCGCGGGATAGCGCTATGATAAGTGCATCCGGATCGTTCCGTAGCGTGTTCCTTTACGATCTTTGTGAAGAGATCCGCCTCGATGAGCTCCGCGGCATTCTGGGCTCGCCTCCCGCCGGCCGCGAACCTGGATTCCGGCATCTGGCCCCCGAATACGTCAGGTTTGAGAGGCCGCCTGTCACGGAAGTTCTTGAAACAGTTGAGCTCGAGGGCGGTGAGCGGCTGCGCTGCCATGTCAACTATTACGATTACGGCGTCGTTAGTGTCGATTTCGAGCTGCCGTTCGAATCCGATTGGGAGCGGTTGGTGGATTTCATCGGTACCTGGATGGCGGCCCCTGAAGTGGAGAGCAAGGCCGCCCAGATCGTGCGCTCGTGCGGGACACGAGCCAATGCAGCTCTGGTGAAGCCTTACGACTACCGGTTGACGGAAGATTACTACATCGTCCAGCTCGGGCCCATCCGCCGCGAAGATGGCGGCGTGCTGAGCGCGATCGAACTGATCGCCGCGCACGGCCCCGACATCGCGCGCATCGTCCGTGGGGAAGTCGCGGCCCTTTCGGAAGACGAACGAGCTGAAGTGCTGCAGTCCCGGCTTTCGTATTATCCGAACGACCTGCTGGTAGTCGGGTGGACGGCGGCGGTGGTTTACGATACCGCGGACGGCGCCGCGCCAACGATCCAGCTCTTGGAATACGCCAATTCGCAGTTACTGGAATTCCGCCACTACGATCACATTCTTACAGGGCTTCTTTCCCATGTATACGATGCCGTTAGCAGTGGCACCGGTTTCCTGGCCCGTTGGCGGTTGGCTCGCGAAGCCGAGCGGCTGAGCACGATTCAACTGGATGTCCGCGAACTGACGGAACGCGTGGACAATTCGATCAAGTTCTTAAGCGATACCTTCGCCGCCCGCGTGTACCGGCTGGCGGCGAACCGTATCGGCGTGCCGGATTATCGCAATCTGGTGGATCAGAAACTGAGCACCGCCGGCGAACTGTACCAGTTCATGATGGATCGTTTCCACCAGGGCAGGGCGTTCGTGCTGGAATTGATGGTGGTCATTATTCTGATCATCGAGCTCTTTTACCTTTTCCGCGGACGCCGGTAATGAACACTCCAGCC
>JALYXS010000099.1 GCA_030946965.1 Acidobacteriota bacterium | reverse complement strand
GCCTTTGACCGGGCGATCGCTAATCTTCTGCAGGTAAGTCAAGCCGAATAGATTGATATCCTTCTGCCCGAAGCCGCGATTGGGAATATTCGACCCAATAGGATCGATCTTCAAATGCTCAAGAGTGCGATTGAGCTGAAGGTACAGATTGGCTTTGTCTTCGAAATCCGGCCTGGCGATGAGGTTGAACCCTTCGCCTTCCCACGTTCCGGCCAGCTCTTTAAGATGGCCCAACTGGGCTAAGATAGTTGCGTTGTCCGGGCTTATCCGAACCGAAGATATTCTCTCTAGTTTCTCGTCGCGCTCGTTTCTCTCGTCGCGATCGTTTCTATCGTTGTCCATTGCTTTCCTCCGTTACTTCCGTCATTTCCAACAAGAAGACTGTAACGTATGCAAGCGAGCCAGTCTGTCCAAGATTGACCACATTGAGCGGATCTAGAAAAAAGATCAGTCACGCAGAATTACATGCTGGAGAGAACTATGAACCTTTAGCCGGTCTTTATAATCGATGAAGCCCAACCTTCGGAACTTGTTCATGAAGTAGCTAACGCGGGGGCGCGTGGTTCCAACCATTTCGGCTAGCGTTTCTTGACTAATCTTTGGGATAATCCGTTCCTGTTTTTCTTCCTTACCGAAGTTCGCCAGTAACAAAAGAAGCCGCGCTAGCCGTTTCTCGCTTGAATTGAAAAGATGATCCAAAAGGTCATCTTCGATTCGTATATTGCGGGAGAGAACATGGGTAAGAAATAGTTGCGAGAAGCTGGGCTCCGCGTGGAGTACGTGGATAATCGCCTCCTTACTTACGCGAACGAGGGAGCAATCGGCCATTGCGCTCGCGGTGGCCATGCGCAGCGGCCGATCGGCAAGGCAGCCCTCGCCAAAGAAATCGTGGGCGCCTAACATCGCGATGACAGCCTCTTTGCCCTGCGTTGAAAGGACCGCGAGTTTCACTATCCCTTGCTGGATATAGAACACTGCATCGGCATGATCCCCTTGGGAAAAGACGACGTGATTTCTTCGGTACAGCAGGATGGTTCTTCCCGGACCGGCCTCTGCCAGGAAAGCTACGGGATCAAACTGTGGTTTTTTCTCGTCCATCGCGGTCTCGCTAATTTACAGCTCCGAGATACCTTGTGGAAACTTGTCGCTTTAGTGCCAGCACGATCACATTCTGAGAGTGGCGCTGGGGTCGGCGAACGTTTCAGCCAAGCATCTGGTGAAAGGGCAGTACCGTAGCTTGGATCGAAACTACTGGACCTAATTCTTGAACACCTTGCATGCAATGCATTATTGTGTTACATGTAGTTCTGTATGGATACCACAATTCGAAATCTTGATGAAAACGTTTATCGAACGCTACGCGCCCGCGCTGCCTTGCAAGGCCGGAAAGTGGGAGATCTTCTGAACGAAGCCATGCGTATGTATCTCGAGCGGATCGCGGTGAACCAGCGCCAGCCGCGAACCAGTTTACGCTCTCTCGAACCGGAGCCCTTTCCAGAGGGAAATGAGCGTTTGAGCCAGGAGATCGATAGCATCGCTTACGGCCACCGGCAGCAATGATCGTACTCGATTCCAGTTTCCTGATCGGTTTTTACAACGAACGCGATGCCCACCACCCGACGGCGCGCGCCCTCATGGACCGGCTTGTGGCGGGCGTCTGGGGCAGGGGCCTGTTGCTCGAATACGTTTTTCTCGAAATAGTGACGGTCTTACTCGTGCGTCGCGACCTTTCCGTGGCGACCCGGATCGGCCGCGTCCTGCTCGATGCGGAGGAACTGGAATTTGTCCCGTGCTCGGATCTTTTCGCCGAAACTACTGAAAGTTTTTCGAACCAATCTGGAACCCGCTTCAGTTTCGCCGATGCGGCAATTGCCGGCGTGGCGCGGAGCCGCGCGGGCGGCCGAAATTGAGTTTCGACGAGGAGTTTAGGAAGCTGTCCGGCCTGTGCATCAATCCGGAGTAATCCGTCTAAGGCGCGAACCGGTAACCTACTCCCCTTACCGTATGGAAATGCCTGGGCGCCTGCGGGTTATCCTCCAACTTTTGCCGTAACAAAGACACATGCACGTCAATGGTTCTTGACGAGACCGCCGACTGATACTCCCAAACATCTTTAAGCAAGTCCTCGCGGGAAACTACGCCGCCGCGACGATCGATCAGATATCGGAGTAACTGCAGTTCCTTTCCCGCCAGACTTACGCGCTCGCCGTCCTTGATAACCTCTCCGCGCTCGAAGTCCACTTGCACGTTGCCGAATTCGAAGCGAGTCACCGGTGGAAGGTCGTCCTTTTTCAAGCGGCGCAGCAGCGCTTCCACCCGCGCCAGTAGTTCGGATGGCTCGAACGGCTTCGTCAGGTAATCGTCGGCGCCAATCTTCAGGCCCTGTACTCGGTCCTGCACCTGAGTTCGGGCGGTCAACATCAGAATGGCTGTTTGGACGCCGTGCTGCCGAAGCTCCTTGCAGACTTCGAAGCCGCTCTTGCCTGGAAGCATCACGTCCAAAATAATCAAATCAAACCGCGTGTTCAGCGCTTTCTGCAAACCCGCGGGACCGTCGCGCGCAGTTTCCACCGCGTGCGATTCCGCTTCAAGCAAATCGACGAGCGTGAGTACGAGCCCCGGCTCGTCCTCAATCAGCAGAATTTGCGAACTCATGAGTTTGTTCGACTGGCGCGGCGGGAATGCGCATCAGGAACTCCGTTCCCTTTCCGGCTTCGCTCCGCACGGCGAGCGTGCCTCCGTGCGCTTCGAGGATACGCTTCGTCAAGCTTAAGCCCAAGCCGGTACCGTGGACCTGGTCCGCCATCGCTCTTTCGCCTCTATAAAACGGATCGAAAATCCTGCCGATTTCGCCGGGCGGTATGCCCGCCCCGCGGTCCGCGATGCCAATTTCCACCATCGGTTCCTTGCGGCCGGGCTCGACCGATGCGGAGATCCCAATCCAATCGCCCGTCCCGTACTTGGCGGCATTGCTCAACAGGTTTTGCAGAGCGACCTTGAGAGTGGTTGGGTCGCCCGATATTGCGGGAAGGTTCGAGGCAATGTGTTTCTCGATCACGCACCCGGAAGGGAGTTCGAGCGCATCCTCGATCAAGTCGCTCACTTGCAAGGATTGGCGCTCCCCGATCACGCGCCCCACTTTGGCGTTAGCGAAGCGAAGTACTTGATCCACAATGCTCGTCAGCTTCTGGCTTTCCTCCTGGATCAAAGCCCCATACCGTTGAACCCGGGCCGGATCGCTCGAGATCTTGCCTTGTAAATTGTGTCCGGCGGTTCGCATGACGGTAAGCGGCGTTCGTAATTCGTGCGAGACGCCGGCCACGAACTCCATTTGCAGTTCGGCCAATTTCTGGGCGCGGCGAGTGAAGCGAATCAAGGCGGCAACGGTTACCAAAATGAGCACGAGAATTCCGGCCATCGCCGCTAAGTTGCGCGCCCGCGCCCGTGAGACTACGGCCTCCACCGATCCCGCGCGATGCCGAACCAGCAACTCCCAGCGCCCTCGGTTTGCGTTTACCAACTGGGGTGGCGGACCGCCGTTGCGGCTCCGCCCGCGCCATCCGCCGCGCATCTCTCCATAGCCGCCCCGCCCTGCAATGCCTCGAAAAATCTGCCCGCGGTCCACTTCGAAGAGCCGGACCGAAGAATCGGGGTTTGGACCGATCGCGCCGGCGGCTTCGGGTCCCGAGTGATAAATCACGGCGGAAGGGTTATCCCGCATGACGACCGCCGCCTGATAATCGGCGGTCCCGCCGGCGAGATCCCGTTGCAGAAGGTCGGGGATTATCGTATTTCGCACAGTATCTAAATCGACTTGCAAAATCAGCCACGCCGTCTCGCGGCTAAACGGTAAATCGCCTTTTCCCCGGTTGAATATGGGGATATCGATCAGATCCGGCTGATCGTCCGCTGCTGCAATGAATGGACGGCGCTCACCAGGCAAAAGCCGGGCCGATAAACGCCCTTTGACGGAAATCCAAGTCGCGGGCCAAAGTGCCGCCTCAAAAACCCCGGTATCCAAATTCAGCGTTCGCAGACGAAGCGAATTTTCGTCGGGGATGGCCAGCGAAATCCCCCGGAAGAGGCGATTCTGGCGGCTCGAATCTTTCCATTGCTCGTAGCGGGCGGCAAATTGCCGTTCCCTCGCGGGCTCGTCGGGAGCGAGATCGATCGGGATCAGCGCCGAGGCCGCGGCGGTAAGTTCATTATTGAAATCCCGGCTGAGCCGCAGAAGGCTGGTATGCAGCGCCGCTTGCAGCCGTTCCTTTTCCGCGCGGCTGACCTCATCGATCCAACCGTATTGAAGCACGCCCAGGACGGCGGTAAGGATTGCGAGCGCGCCCATGAACAACCAGGACAGATACGCGCTGCGCTTGTTCGGGTCGTTATTCATAGACCGGCTACGGACGGAACTCCCCTAACAGTAACCCGGATCGCGAAATAATTATCCAGGTTACGATTTCGTGAAAAGCCGTGATAGGCTTGGCGTGGTAGTTAACCGAGCATAGGAAATTTCCGGCAAATTCGTGCCTATTTCTTACACCTGCCCAAAGTGCGCGTCGACGGAGGTTCGTGAATCCAAGCGGAAGAGTTTTCTGCATGCATTCCTGCGCATGGCGGCTATTTTTCCGTTCCGCTGCCGCAAATGCAGGCTCCGATTTTATATTCAGAGCCGCGAATCCTGAACGGCGCTCGATAATTTTTCAAACACGTATTTAGCGGCTTTTTGCGAGGCGGTTTTTTTCGACGAACCCTCCGCTTGGCCTGTCCAGCCGGGGCCGATACGCGCTTCCACGATAAAGGTTTTCGCATGGGCGGGACCGTGCTCGGCGATCGTTATGTAGCGGGGAAGCGGAAGATTTCGCGCGCGCGCCAGTTCCTGCAACGCCGTCTTGAAGTCCAAGTGAACCGCGTCGCCCGAAACCGGTTCCGCTGAGCCGTCCCCCAACACGCAGCGATAAATAGTTTCGCGCGCTGGTTCTATTCCGCCGTCTAGATAAATTGCGGCAATCAGCGCTTCGAAGCAATCGACCAGCAGAGTCCGTTTCCCGCGCCCGCCGCTCATCTCTTCGCCTCTACCCAGGTGCAGATACTTACCGAGGTCCAGCTTCAAGGCCGTTTCATAAAGATGCGCGGCGCTCACCAAATGCGCCTTCAGCGTGGAAAGGCGGCCCTCGGAAAATTCCGGAAATCTCGCTACCAGGGCATCGCAGACGAGGAATCCGATAACCGAATCGCCCAGAAACTCGAGCTGCTCATTATCACGCAACCGATCACTCAACGGGTCGCCGTTCGACTCATGCACATGCGAGCTATGCGTCAAGGCGCGGCCAAGAAGGTCGCGATTTTGGAAGATATGGCCGAGCGCCGCTTCGAGCGCATGCGGGTCCGCGCGCATACCGGACGAATCAGGGCTTAATTTCAACTTGCGGCGGAGCGGCTTTCGTATCGGCGGGCTTGGCGCCCTGAGTCTTGCCCTGCGTCGCGCGAACCTTTTCCGCTTGGGCAAACTGCTTTACAGCCGGCTGCGCGTCGGGGGCGGCCATCACCTTATCCAACACGGCAATCGCCTCGTCGTACTTGCCGATTTGATTGTCGGCCGCCGCCAGCCTGACCATGGTTGCCGGATCGGGCGTGGTGGAGGTATCGACAGCGGTTTGAAATTCCTTCGCCGCGACATCGAATTTCTTGCGCACCATGGCCGAGATGCCCAAGGCCTCATGCGCCTGCGCCACGTAATCTTTCTTCGCGGCGTTCCACTGCTCGTCCGGCATCTGCGGTTGCGGCTTCTTGGCGTCCTTCAAGGCGTCCAAAGCGCTATTGGCATATTTCTCCGAGCGTGTCAGCTTCTCTTCTTTATCCAGATCGTTCTCGCGCGTCTTGCTCGCGATTCCGCGGGCCAGCATCAGCATCGCGCCGTAGTTTTTCGGATCGGCTTCAATCGTCCGTTCGGCATAAACGACCATATTGGGATAATCGTTCTTCTGCTCGTAAGACGCGGCAATGAAGAAAAGCGCAACGGGTTTGAAATCGGAATCGGCGAATTTCGCGATTACATTCTGCGCTTGCGTAATGCGGGCATCGGGATCTTTGGAGCCGAACATGGCCTGCAATGCTTCCAGTTCGGCTTTCGATTTGGGCTGGGGTCCCGTGGCGGGCGGCGGCGTTTGGGCCAACAGGGCCGGGAGACAAGATAGGGCAATCGCAAATGCGATGAACGCGGTCGATCCGCGGAGTATTGGTTTCTTCATGGGGAGACTCCTCATTTTTTAAATGTTTCCTGCATTCCTTTTTCGGCGGCTTTCCGCGCGCCCGCGGAGGCGCCATTGACCGCGAGCGCGTCCTGATACCGTTTGGCCGCCTGCCCGCGATCTCCCGCAACGTCCGAGAGCCTTCCGAGGTACACGAATACCCACGCCTTCACTTGCGGATCGGGTGACGAATCGAGCGCTTTATGGAACAGTCTTTCGGCCAACTCGCCATCTTTCTGCAGAACCGCGATCCGCGCCAAACCATAGTAAGCCCGGGCATGCTCGGAAGGGTCGCCGCGCTGCTCGAGCGACTTCAGATAGAGCTGCTTCGCTGGATCGAGGCTCCTCGCGGTGTAAAGCTGCTCGGCGTGCTCCAGCGTCTTGCCGGCTGTCGTCTGCTCGACCGCCGGAGCCGTTTGCATCGTCCCGGATTTTGCCGTTCGCACCGTAGCGGCCGGCGCGAATTTCACATCCGCCAAGCGCCTGTTTTCATGCCGGGAATCCATATCGTGCACCATCTCGGGAAAGAAGAGGCGCATCGCGAGCGGCTGTTTTTCATAACGCGGCAGCTCTTCCGAGAAAAACGGAGTCAAAATGTAGCCCTCGCCTAGAGCTTGCGCTACCAGCGCCGGGCTGTTGGTCAGGCGGCTTTCGAGGGCCTTGATCAGGCACTCGGTGGCGAGCAGCGGAAAATCGCTTTTATAGGATTCGTCGAGAGCCGGCGCGGGTTGCGCGAAATCGCCGAGTGCCCGTTTTTCCAGCAGTTCCATGCCGTATTTGATGCCGAGCGGATCGAGCAGGAAGTGCAGATACGCGTGGCGAATATCGTTGATGCGCGGCTCGTGCGACGGGGTTAGGACAACGTAGTAATCATCGCCAAAACTGCGAGTCTGCACCTGGTTGGGCGCAGCTAGCAGATCCACATAGATCTGAAAACGCCGCCCGAGATAACCGGCCGTGGGGTTTCGCAAATAGCTGTTAACCTGCAGCACGGCTTGCGAAATGGGCTCATGGTAACGGGCGATAGCTTTGTCGAACGCCGGTTGCGATTGCCGCCACAACTCTTCTATATTAGCCTCCACGTAAAAGCGGGAGAGTAGAGCGCGGAAACCGTCGAGCGGCAGGGCATCCGGCGGAATTTCGACTGTTCGGGTCTTGAATTCGAAATCGGGAGCGCCGCGGATCGATAACGCGAGGGAGATAAAAGGTCCGATATCGCGCGGCCGGGCGCCGTAATAATTCTTGATTTCGGGAAGCACGGGGATATCGCGGGCCGCCAACTGCTTGCGGACCTGCTCGCGCAAGGGATCGTTATTTGGGGAATTCAGTTCCGCGTCGTACCCGGCGGCGTTCAACGCGGCAAGCACGGTGAACAGGTTTTTGTTGGCATCCAGTTGGTTCTGTTCCGCCGCCGAAGCACGGCAAACGAACCAAACCGCAAGCCAGAGGGCGGTGGAAACGCGGGTCAAGCGTTCTCAGTTTAGCATCCTGCTCTATACTGGCCGAGGAGGTTTGAATGAGCGGCTCGGAAGACCTTTCGGCTAACGACAGGCGCATCGACTATGTCGAGTTTCCCGCCACGGACATCGGGACAACGAAACGGTTTTACAGTGAAGTTTTTGGTTGGAAATTTGAAGACTACGGCCCGGCTTACACCAGTTTTCACGACGGCCGGCTGGCTGGCGGATTCACCACGGCAAAACCGGTAGCGGGCGGCGGACCCTTGATCGTGATCTATGCAACGGATCTGACGGCAATGCAAAGGAAGGTCGAGGATGCCGGAGGGGTGATCGTCAAGAGCGCATTTGACTTCCCGGGAGGCCGCCGTTTCCACTTCGCCGACCCAAGCGGGAACGAACTGGCGGTGTGGTCCGACGTACGCGCGTGATGAGCCGAATCCTGATGGTCTCTTCCGAGGCCGCGCCCTACGCTAAGACTGGCGGACTCGCCGACGTCGCCGGCGCGCTACCCGCCGCGCTGCAACGTCTGGGCCACGAAGTCACTACTCTCATCCCGCGTTATGCCGCCTTGCAAACTACTCCCTCGCGCCGCGTCTGGGATGCGCTCCCGGTATGGCTCGCCGGCATCTCCTATCCAACCTCCCTCTTTGCGCCGGACGACGGCAGCCCGGTGCTCTTCCTCGATTGCCCGCCGCTCTACAATCGCCCGGATCTTTACGGTGATCGGACTGGAGACTATCCCGATAACGCCGTCCGGTTTGCCGTGTTATCGCGGGCGGCGCTCGAAGTGGCGCGTCATGTCTTCCGGCCCAACCTGATCCACTGCCACGATTGGCAAACCGGCCTCGTTCCGGTCTATCTCAAAACGACTTTCGCGAACGATCCGACTTTTTTCGATATCCGCACGCTGTTCACCATCCACAACCTGGGCTATCAGGGAATCTTCGCGTCATCGGCGCTCGGCCAGATCGGCTTGGGCGCGGACCTCTTCCGTCCCGACCGCATGGAATTTTTTGGCGACATCAGTTTTCTGAAGGCGGGCCTGGTCTTTAGTGACGCGATTAGCACAGTAAGCCCCCGCTACGCCGAAGAAATTCAGACGCCCGAATACGGCAACGGACTCGACGGCCTGTTGCGTGAACGGCGCGCGGATCTGACCGGCATCCTAAATGGCGTGGATTATAGCCATTGGAACCCCGAGACAGACCATTTCCTTGCCGCGAACTACTCGCCCAAAAAGCTGGATGGAAAAAAGACCTGCAAGCGGGAATTGCTACGTGAGTTCGGCCTTCCAGGAACCGCAATGGACCGCCCGCTGATAGGAATCGTTTCGCGATTAACCGGCCAGAAGGGCGCGGACCTGATTGCGGAGGTCGCCGGACCGCTTTTCAAGGAAGACATTTCGCTGGTGGTTTTGGGCAGCGGCGAGCCGCGATTCGAATCTGTTTTCCGCCACATTGCGCAGGCGAACCCCAATCGCGCCGGCCTCTTTTTGGGCTACAACGATGGGCTTGCGCACCGCATCGAGGCGGGGTCCGACATGTTCCTTATGCCGAGCCGCTATGAGCCGTGCGGTTTGAACCAGATTTATAGCTTGCGGTATGGAACCGTACCCATCGTACGTGCCACCGGAGGCCTGGATGATACGATCGAGGAAGGTACGGGATTCAAGTTCCGCGAGTATTCAGGAGAGGCTCTGCTTCAAGCGATCCGCGATGCTTGCCGGGCTTACCGGAAGCGGGGGAGTTGGACTGAAACGATGCGGCTCGGAATGGCGAAGGATTTCTCCTGGGACGCGTCGGCGAGCCAATATTCGGAGTTGTACGGCAGACTGCTGAATCCTGGCCGCCAGAGAAGTATCTAATCAATTCGGAGAGCGAAAAAATGGCAGGCACTAATACGTTAACTTTTACC
>JALYXS010000424.1 GCA_030946965.1 Acidobacteriota bacterium | reverse complement strand
GAGAAACACCCGAAGAATGGCTGTCAAAGTAGGTATCAACGGGTTCGGCCGCATCGGCCGCAACGTCGTCCGCGCGGCTCTGCACAACCCCGACGTGGAATTCGTCGCGGTTAACGATCTGACCGATCCAAAAACTCTCGCGCATCTCACCAAGTACGATTCCGTTCTCGGCGGGCTGCATGAAATCGTCCGAGTCGAAGGGGATTGCATCGTCATCGGCGACAGGAAAATCAAGGTGTTCGCGGTGAAAGATCCTGCGGAACTCGACTGGTCGTCCGTAGGGGCCGAGATCGTGGTCGAATCGACGGGACGGTTCACGGACGCCAAAGATGCCGCGAAACACCTGCGCGGATCGGTGAAGAAGGTAATCATTTCCGCCCCGGCCACCAACGAGGATGTCACGATCGTGCTCGGCGTCAACAACAAGATGTACGACCCGAAGAAGCATAACGTGATTTCGAACGCTTCCTGCACTACGAATTGCCTTGGTCCCGTCGTCAAAGTGCTGCACGAAAAATTCACGATCAAGCACGGGTCCATGACGACGATCCACAGTTACACCAACGATCAGCCGGTGCTCGATTTTCCGCACAAGGATTTGCGCCGCGCCCGCGCCGCCGCGCTGAATATGATCCCCACCACCACCGGCGCCGCCAAGGCGATTGGCCTCGTAATGCCGGATCTCAAGGGGAGGCTCGACGGTTACGCCGTTCGCGTCCCCACGCCCGACGTTTCGTTGGTGGATCTGGTATGCGTAACCGAGAAATCGACAACCGCTCAAGAGGTGAACAGCGCATTGAAATCGGCTGCCGAGGGATCGCTGAAAGACATTCTCGCCTACACGGAAGACCCCGTGGTTTCGACCGACATGCTGCGCAACTCTAATAGCTCGATTGTCGATTCCGGCCTCACGAAAGTCATCGAGGGAACGCTTGTCAAAGTAGTCGCGTGGTACGACAACGAATGGGGTTATTCGTGTCGCGTGATCGACCTGATTAAGTTTATTGCCGCGCAAGGCTTGTGAGTTCTATCTGTAAACTTTAGTAAATTACGGGGCGGCCGGGTTCCGACCTGTAACATTGTCTTGAGTGAAGTCATCTCTCCACTTATGAAAAACCTCACTCTTGCAGTATTAGCCCTTTTGGGCACGTTTGCTTTCGCTGCTTCGGCGGCGGATGTAACGGGTAAATGGACCGCCGACATGCCGGGCCGCCAAGGCAACACCATGACCGCCACTTTCGATCTGAAAGCCGATGGCGATAAGCTCACTGGCACGGTGTCGACGCAGGCGGGCGAAAACCCGATCGAAGACGGGAAGATTTCGGGCAACGATCTCTCTTTCAAGCAGAAGATGAGCTTCAACGGCAACGATGCCGTGATTCTTTACACCGGCAAGATGGACGGCGATAAGATCAACTTCACCCGGCAACGAGAAGGCGCGGATCGCAAGACCGAATTCGTGGCCAAGCGTTCGACAACCTAGTTCGTTTCTAGCCTTCAGGATTTCAGATTGCTCTCCCGGAGCTTGCTTTTCGCGATTGTACTGGCCGGTGTCGCGCAAGCGGCCAGCCCGGAAACAGGAGTGGTGCGTTCCGCCGGGCTGCCCATTCCGGGCGCAACCGTTACGGCTTCGCAAGGAGGACAGAAGTTCTCCACAACCACCGACGAATCGGGACGCTATCAACTTGACGCGCTCCCGGCGGGCAACTGGAAGCTGGAAGTCGCGATGTTCGGCTTTACCGCCGCCACCCGTGAGATCGCAAGCGGAACTGGCGCCGCTTCTTTCGACTTCAATCTCGATCTGAAGCCGCGCGCAACCATCTCCGCGAGGCCGGGGCGAAACGCCGCCGCCGGATTTCAAAATCTCACGCTGAATCAGCTTAATCAAAGTACGGATGTTCCGATCCCGGACACGGCGAACGCGGGCGCGCCCCCCGAATCGTCGAATGCCAATGAAGCATTTCTGGTGAACGGAAGTTTGAGCCGGGGACTGGAATCGACGCAGCAGCAGGAGGATGCCTTTTCGCAACGGAGGGGTGACTTCGGCCGCGACGATCAACAATTCGGCGCGGGGCAGGTACCCGGTTTCGGAGGGCCGGCGGGAGGCGGGTTTGCCGGTGGAGGCGGTCGCGGTGGACGAGGAGGCGGCGGCTTCGATCGCGGCGGCAGGCGCGGAGGCCCCGGCGGTCCCGGACGCAACGCTAACTTCGGCAACAAAGCCGGCAAGAATAATCGGGGGGCCATTCGCGGCATGGCGTTCTTCACTCTCGGAAACTCGGCGCTCGACGCACGCACTTTTTCTCTTACTGGGCAGACTATTCCCAAACCGTCTTACGCTTCGGCTCGATTCGGGACCACGCTGGGCGGGCAACTCAAAATCCCCAAACTCATCAACGGGGACCGCACCTTTTTCTTCTTGAACTATTTCGGTACGCGCAGCCGGACGCCGTATCAAGGCGTTGCAACGGTTCCCACGGAACTCGAGCGGGGCGGAGATTTTTCCCAATCGTTCACGCGCTTTCCCGTCCAGATCTTCGACCCGCTCACGCATCAACCGTTCGCGGGCAATCAAGTTCCGCTCGATCGGGTTAACCCCGCGGCTCGCGGACTGCTCAGCTTTATCCCACTGCCGAATCAGCCGGGGAACGTTCAAAATTACGATTACCAGACTTCCGTTCCGAATAACACCGAGAATTTTGGACTTCGTCTTAATCAAACGATCACGAAGAAAGACCGCCTGGATCTGAACTTGAACCTGCAAAATCGCGGCGCAACCAATGCGCAGCTTTTTGGTTTCCGGGATGAAGCAACGGGGTTCGGGCTTAGCTCGACTCTGGGCTATACGCACACCTTCGGACGGCAGATCATCAACAGCGCGCGTTGGAATTTTAGCCGCAACCGGAGCTACACTTTGCCGTTTTTCGCCTATGGGCCGAACGTGGCAGCCCAGTTGGGCATCAATGGCGTTTCGCCCGACCCGATCAACTTCGGCCCTCCCAACGTTTCTTTCACCAATTTCGGCGCGTTGAACGACGGCAGCCCATCACTGCAGCGCAACCAAACTTCCGGCGTGAGCGACAGTGTGATTCTGGTGCGCGGCCGCCACAATCTGACGTTCGGCGGCGAATACCGGCGCATGCAGATCAACACGCTTACCGATTCCAACGGCCGCGGTAGTTTCAGTTTCAGCGGTCTCGAAACCAGCGCATTCAATTCGCAGGGCCAGCCAATTGCCAACACGGGTTACGATTTCGCGGATTTCCTGTTAGGACTGCCGCAATCGAGCTCCGTCCGTTTCGGAACCAGCAGCAATTATTTTCGCGGCTCGGCCTATAGTCTTTACTCGCAAGACGATTTCCGCGTGCGCTCGAACCTCAGCTTGAACCTCGGTTTGCGGTACGAATATTTCACGCCGCTGCACGAGAAATATAATCACATCGCGAATCTCGATATCGCGCCGGGTTTCACCGGTGTTGCCGTCGTCACTCCGGGCCAGACCGGTCCGTATACGGGTAAGTTTCCGGACGCGCTAATAAATCCCGATAAGAATAATTTTTCGCCCCGGCTGGGTCTGGCGTGGCGGCCGTTAAAGAAGAATCAATTGCAAGTTCGCGCGGGTTACGGGATTCTCTACAACGGATCGATTTACAACCAGTTCCCGGCCAGGCTGGCGTCGCAGCCGCCATTCGCGCGCACCGCCACGCTGGTGACCAGCCTCGCGCGTCCGCTCACGATTGAAAACGGGTTCTCGACCGTTCCCTCGGAATCGATTACAAATACCTACGCGATCGATCGCAATTACCGCATCGGCTACGCGCAGACTTGGAACTTTTCGATTCAGGAGCCGCTGCCGCATTCCTTCGTTATCGAGGCCGTTTATCTGGGCACCAAAGGCACGCGGCTCGACATTCAGACTTTGCCGAACCGCGCGGCGCCCGGGTCGCCGTTAACGGCCGAGCAACGGCGTCAGATTGGCAATGCGGTGGGATTCACTTTCGATTCCTCGAACGGGAATTCGATCTATCATGCGGCGCAATTCCGTCTGGTCAAACGCTTCTCGAAAGGCATTTCGGCCAACGTGTTTTATGTTTATTCGAAATCGATCGATAATGCTTCGACCATTGGCGGAGGCGCGGCGGTGGTGGCGCAGAACGACCAGGACTTGCGCGCCGAACGCGGCCTATCGAGCTTCGATCAGCGGCATGTGCTGACCGCGTCATACATTTTGTCTTCGCCGTTTGGGGAAAACGGGCTGATTCGCGGCTCCGGAAAAACGAATTTGCTGCTCAAGGATTGGACGTTGAGCGGCGGCCTGACAGCCGCTTCGGGGCTGCCGTTCACCGCGCGCGTGCTGGGCAATCAGGCTGACACGGCAGGCACGGGAGCCGTGGGCAGCGGACGCGCGAATGCGACCGGCTTGCCAGTCGTTTCCGGCCCTGGATTTTTCAACCCCGCGGCGTTTGCGATTCCGAGTGCCGGAACTTTCGGGGATGCCGGGAGGAACACTATTCCAGGTCCGGAGAAATTCTCGCTGAGTCTTTCGTTGGGCCGCAGTTTCCGGCTGGACGACCGGAGGCGGGTGGAGTTCCGCGTCGACGGCCAGAACTTCACGAATCATGTGAGCTACGGCAGCTTGAACACGATCGTGAATGCGTCGAACTACGGGCTGCCGCTGTCGGCATTGCCGATGCGGACGGTGACCGCAACCGTGAGGCTACGATTTTGAAACGCAATTGTGGCGCGGACACTCGTGTCTGCCGTGTCCACACTCGTGTGGACACGTGTTCGCGCAGAGTGTCCACA
>JALYXS010000069.1 GCA_030946965.1 Acidobacteriota bacterium | reverse complement strand
TCTGCGCCAGGCGGCGGGCATCCACCTGCTTTTTCATGAATGCGCCCGTCCCTACTTTCACGTCGAGCACCAACCCGTCGATGCCCTCGGCCATCTTTTTCGACATGATGGAAGACGCGATCAGCGGCACCGATTCCACCGTCCCGGTTACGTCGCGTAGCGCGTACATTTTCTTGTCCGCCGGCGCGATTTCGTCCGTCTGCCCCATGAAGCACAGCCCGTGCGCCGCCAATTGCGGGTGAAATTCATCCAGCGTGAGGTCCGTGCGAAAGCCGGGAATAGCTTCCAGCTTATCGAGCGTGCCGCCCGTGTGACCCAGCGCCCGTCCCGAAATCATCGGCACTATCACGCCCACGGCCGCCGCCATCGGCGCGACGATCAGACTGGTCTTATCGCCCACGCCGCCCGTGGAGTGCTTGTCCACTTTGACGCCGGCGATTCCAGACAGGTCCATCGAGCCGCCCGAATTCATCATGCATTCGGTGAGCGAACTGGTTTCGCGATCCGTCATGCCGGAATAAAACACCGCCATGAGAAACGCCGACATCTGGTAATCGGGTATCTCATCGGCCGTATACCCGTTCACGAGAAAAGCAATCTCTTCGGGACTGAGTTCCTCGCCGTTGCGCTTCTTGACAATCAGATCGACAGTTCGCATGAAATCGTCCCCTACCTTACCATCTCAAGCAACTGAAAGTAAAGGAAAAGATATGAAACTGTAACAGCGAGGCGCGAACTCCTCCCCCGGGGCCGTACTCTCGAATCGGCCTTAGAAATGGTTGCCGGCGAACTGGGCGCCCGTCGCATACGCCGTAAGCTGGTCGTACCGCATCGAATTTTTCGAATTATTGCAAACGCGAATTCGCAAGTCGCTTCCGCCCACGCCCACCGACCCGCCGCCCCCGTCGGAATAAATGAAATTATTCCCGTCGATCAGATCGGAAGTGGGGCTAAGATACGGTGAATTCGGGACGCCGAACAACGGAATAATCTGCGTTCCCGAGATATTAGCGTTCAGCGCAAAAATGTTGATCGACACGCGGTCCGCGCCGCTAAAATCCTGCGAGCTGTCGAAATCCATGCAAGTGTTCCCGGCAATCGTGAATCCCTGGGCCACCAGTTCGCCGGAACTGAAAACTCCGGTGGTGGCGGCGGGAGTCGCGGCGGTGGCCGCTTGATCGGCCTTCCGGTTCCGGGTCGATTTCCCGGCCAGACGGCTCGCGCTCTGGCCGACTGACGGCTTCGCCGAGGTTGTCCCGTCTTGGGCGAATCCCGTCACCGCCCCAGTTAAAGCCAGGGCAAATACTCCAATCCAAGCAAACTGAAGTTTCATAAATTCCTTCCTCTTCATCCCATCAGACGAGACATTGCGAAGACGAGTTGCACATATTCGATATCATCGTATTTGACCTCCCCCACATGAAACAGGTACTTCGCAAGGGTTTTAAAGACATCGTTGTCGACGAGGTCCCCGATCCGGTCGTTACACCGCATCACCTTCTCATTCGCCCGCATGTTTCGCTGATCAGCAGCGGGACGGAAACTGCCAGTATTCACCCCGACGTCATAAAAGTCGTGGCGGAGAATCCGTCGCACATTCGCAAAATCGTCGATATCGCGAAGGTCGAAGGACCGGTGCAGACAGCTATCGAATTGAAAGCGAAATTCAGTTCGCTCGCCGTTCTCGGATATTCGGGCGCGGGCGTCGTGATCGAGAAGCACAAGAGCGTGGCCGAGTTCGAGATCGGCGACCGGGTGGCTTACGGGGGGGAAGGAACCGGCCATGGCGAAACCATTCTTGCCGGACGGAATCTTACGGTTCGAGTTCCCGCGGGTCTGCCATTTGAGCAAGCGGCGTTCGCGACGCTGGGCAGCATCGCCATGAATGCCGTGCGCACGGCGAATACTGGCTTGGGTGAAACGGTGGTCGTGATCGGCCTGGGATTGGTCGGCCAACTCACGGCTCAGCTTGCCCGTTTACAGGGCGCGGTGGTAATCGGCGTCGATCTGAAGCCGGACCGCGTGGATCTAGCCAAACGCATGGGCGCGGATCACGGCGTGACGGATTCGATTCCCGAGACGGTGCTTTCGCTTACAAACGGGCGCGGCGCGGATTGCGTGATCGTCGCCGCGGCCGCGAAATCGTCCGCTCCCTGCACGCAAGCCCTGAAGCTTTGCCGCGATCGCGGACGCATCGTGGTCGTTGGCGCTGTCGAGTTGAATTTTCCGTGGCTCGACATGTATCTGAAAGAGATCCAATTGCTTATGTCGCGCGCGTACGGGCCGGGCAGCTACGACCCAAACTATGAGGTCAAGGGGCAGGATTATCCCATTGGCTACATCCGCTGGACGGAAAACCGCAACATGGAAGAATTCCTGCGGCTTTGCGCCGCCGGACGCGTGAACGTGGAGCCTTTAATCAGCCATCGTTATTTGCTGGATCAGGCGCCCACGGCTTACGAGACGATAATGAATCCGGTTTCGGGCAGTTTGGCCGTAGTTTTGCGCTACCCGGAAGCCGACCGCCCCGCATCGACGCCGGAGGTTCTGCGCCGCAGGATCGACCTTCCCGGCATCGCTCCGGTTTCGAAAACCAATCTGAATGTAGCGCTGGTTGGCGCGGCGGGAATTGCGCGTTGGTCGCACGTTCCCGTGCTCAAGAAGATTAGCGGCGTGGACTTGCGCGCCGTCTACTCATCGAATGGGGCGCGCGGCAAGACACACGCGCAACGCTATGGGGCCGCCTACTGCACTTCCGATTACAACGAGATTCTAAAAGATCCGGACATAGACATAGCGCTGATCGTCGGCCGCAATCAGGGCCACGCGCCGCAATCGCTCGAAGCGATCCGCGCGGGCAAGCACGTTTTTGTCGAAAAGCCGATGGCGCTGACCGTGGAAGAATGCCGCGACCTGGTACATGAAGTTGCGCAAACGGGACGGCACCTGACGGTCGGTTTCAACCGCCGCTTCGCGCCGTTTTATGTCGAGCAGAAACGGCGGATCGCGCGCCGCGCCGGGCCTGCCGTGATCAACTGCCGCGTGAATTCGCCGGGCATTTCGGGGGACTTCTGGATGGCCGATCCCGCAATCGGCGGCGCGATCCTGGGCGAAGCCGTTCACTTCATCGATCTGATGTACTGGCTGCTCGAATCGGAGCCGGTTCGCGTCTCCGCTTTCAGCCTTCCCACTCGCAAGAAAGATCCGATTGGGGAGAACAATATTGTGGCGAGCTTTCAGTTTGCCGACGGATCGATCGGGAACCTGACCTACTGCACTATCGGCGGCAAAACCTCTCAGGGTGAGCGCGTGGAAGTGTTCGCGCAGGGAATTGGGGTGACGACGAACGATTTCAAGCAGCTCTCGATTCACACGTGAGTGACCTCAAAAAAGTCGAAATTCTTTGCGGATAAAGGCTACGACGTTCAGTTGCAGAGCTTCATCCGTTCAATTCGCGAGGGCAAACCACAAGCCGTGACGGTGCGGGATGGCGCGCGCGGGACCATCGGTTGCCTGAAGATGCTCGAAGCCGCGCGAACCGGCGAGCCGTGCGAGATCGAGCTGGATTCGCTGCTTGCCTGAAGCAGCGAGTCCTTGTGATCCACGCGGCGTGCTTCAATTTGGAGTGTTTCCTCCGCCGCATGGGGGCGTTCAAAGCAATGTTGTCGCGATCCGCGATTACTTGCGCCGCGCCGGAATCCGCTGCGGTGTCGTCAACCTTACCCGCCACAGAAGCGCCGATAGAGACGATGTTTTTTACCCCAAAACCCCGTTCGGAGTCGTGAGCTTGATGGTCGGCTTCCCCGCTCAAATCCTGCATTTTCACCTGGGCGGCAAGATCATGCCGCGGCTGCTTGCCCTCTACCTTCTGGGATCGATGCTGCGCGGCAAAAAGACCGTGCTGACCTTTCATTCGGGCGGCTACCCCGACACTCCCGAAGGGCAGGCGGCTACCTCCGTCGGCTTCGCGGCGTTTGTGTTTCGCCGGATGGATCGCATCATCGCCGTTAATGACGCGATTGTGGAT
>JALYXS010000043.1 GCA_030946965.1 Acidobacteriota bacterium | reverse complement strand
CTCTACCAGGACCGAGGCACAAACACTGTCCCTATTTTCTTGTTTAACCCACTCGAGGTAGCGCCCCGTAACATCAATCTCAATCGCTTTGGTGTTGTCGGCAGGATCGGGGATGAAGCAATTGGGTTCCACAAAGAACGCGTGCTGAGTCAGGAGGGATGAAATTCGGCCCTCGAGCAAGTAGCCGGATGACTCAATAGCGGCCTGCATCTGTTCGGGCGTGATTAATGTGGAGTTGGTCTCTTGGGGTGGTTCATCTGCCATATACGCGCATTATTGCGGTGAAAGCGGCGCGACATCCGGCCGGAAATTCCGCCGCCTAACCCTTTCAAATGGTGCTTAAGGCTGTTGGCGTGTAATTACCGCCTATCGTAAAGTTGCTGCTTTAAGAAGACTAAACCTGGAGCTGGCGGAGGGATTTGAACCCCCGACCCTCTGATTACAAATCAGATGCTCTACCAACTGAGCTACGCCAGCGGACAGATCTCAATATAACAAAGTGAAAAAAAACTTTAAACTTTGGCACAACCTTTGCTTTACTTGTTGCGTCTGGATAAGCGAGGTTGAACGAAAATGACCGCCACGGTCCAGAAAGCCATTAAAGCTCAAGTACATTGCCCGATTTGCACCCATGCCGTCCCTGCTGAAGTTGTTTCGGCCGGCAAACAGACTCGCGTTTTGCCCGGACAGAAATGCCCGCGCTGCAAGTCGTCGCTCGACGTCGCCATGATTCTTGAGGTACTACGGGCAGCCTAATTGCTATTGTGCCAGGCTGGGATATCTGACATAGTGGAATTTAGGTGCTGCGATGAAACGAAAGCCAATGCCGAAATCTGAACCCGAACCCATTGTTTCCAGTGAGATTTTGGAGCAGGCGAAACTTTCCTTGGCAACCGATAAACTAAAGACCTTCGCAAAGTGCACCGTATGCGGGGGAGACACCACGACCGGGTTGGCCGAGCAGCTCTGCTGGGTTTGCCGCCGCCTTAAGATAAGCGCCTGGCGCGATATCGAACAGCAGATGCCAGCTCAGGAATAGGTTTTTCGCCCGATTCCAGCTTCTACGGCCTGTTCGTAAACCCAACCGGCCGCCGCCACGTCCTCCACGGCAAGACCGTTGGATTTAAAGATCGTAATGGCGGTTTTTTCCGTTCTTCCTACCTTCTTACCCGTCACGATATCTTCCAATTCGAAAAGGTTTGCGCCTTTCCATCGCCCTTCCGTTTTTGCGAGCAGCAGATCTCCCGATTCCATGTCCGCTTGCTCGATTGAATCGACTGCAATCGTCTCCGCTCGGGAGAGCAGACCGGCGGGCAGTTCGCGACGGCTAGCCTGATTCGATCCCATCGCGTTGATGTGCGTGCCGGCCGCAATCCATTCCGCTTCGACAACAGGATCTTTGGAATTGGTAGCGGTAATGACAATGTCTGAATTCTCGACCGCGTGACGCGCGGTTTCGACTGCGTCGACACCTAGCTTGGCCGCGAATGCGTTTCGCTTCTCGATGCTGCGGCTCCACACGCGGACCGTTCGGACATTGCGGACCGCGCGCATGGCGGCGAGCTGGGTCTCCGCCTGGAACCCGCTGCCAATAATGCCGACGGTTTCCGATTCAACCCGCGCCATGTACTTGGTCGCGAGTCCGCTGGCGGCGCCGGTTCGGATCTGGCCGAGAAGGTTCGCTTCCAGAATCGCAAGCGGCTGGGCATCTTCGGTGCGATACAGCAGGAATACGAAATGAGCGCCGTGCTTGGGATGCGTCGAGTAAACCTTTGCGCCGAAGTAGCGAGGAGTCGCGCCGGCCATGTAGTGCAGGACGGATCCGGCCGGCATGATTACGCGGCTCCGCGGCCGGTTGATGGCATCGTTCGAGGCAAGCTGCTCGAAGGTTTGCTGCATGAGGTCGATGCATTTCGGCATCGGCAGCAGTTGGGCGACGTCGGATTCGGTGAGGTAGATCATGCGTTACGTATTGGCTTCGATAAGCTCCGCGACTTCTTCCCACTCGGCCAACAACTTTTCCAAATCTCCTCGCCGCGCGGTCACAATATCGTTCAGCTTAACCGTTTGCTCCACGCTCGTGAAGTTCGATAGCTCACGCTCGTAGTCCGCGATCTCGTCTTCCAATTTTCCGATCTTCTCTTCGATGGCCCGATGCCGGTCGGTAATCTTGCGCAACTGCATCGGATTTACGCGCTTTTCCGCGACGGCGGCAGGAGCGGATACGGCGACGGGCGCCGGTTCCGGTTTCGGCTCCGGCTTGGCCGATTCCGCGGCCACTTCCGGGCCGCCGCTCTTGCGCCACAGGTAATCCTCGTAATTGCCCGGGTAGATTCGAACTTCTCCCCCGCCGATTTCGAATACGCGCGTCGCCAACTGGTCCAGGAAGTACCGGTCGTGCGATACGAACACCACCGTACCGGTGAATTTCTGGAGCGCTTCTAGCAGCACGTCCTTGGCGCGCATATCGAGGTGGTTCGTCGGCTCGTCGAGCAACAGGAAATTGCTGGGCATCATCAGCATCCGCGCCAAAGCGTAGCGATT
Organism: Acidobacteriota bacterium; assembly: GCA_030946965.1. Lineage (GTDB taxonomy): Bacteria > Acidobacteriota > Terriglobia > Bryobacterales > Bryobacteraceae > JALYXS01. Next base: position 123 of record JALYXS010000043.1, on the reverse strand, counting down.
GCGCTCGCCGCCCGAGAGAACGCCGATGCGCTTGAAAACATCGTCTTCAGAGAACAGGAAGCTGCCCAGAATCGTACGGAGCTCCGTGTTGGTGGCGCGCGGAGCCACGATTCCCAAGTCGTC
>JALYXS010000019.1 GCA_030946965.1 Acidobacteriota bacterium | reverse complement strand
GTTCGAATTTCTTCGCAACTCCGCGTTCGACGCGCGCCAATGGCGTCAAGGCGAGACGCGGAAGAATCCGTTCCGGCGCAACGATTACGGATTCACGATCGGCGGCCCAATTCAAATCCCGAAGATCTTCAACGGCAAAGACCGGCTGTTTTTCCTATCGAATTGGGAGGAGTTGCGGGACCGGCTGACCACGCAGGTGACGGCTTCGGTTCCGACCGCGCCAATGCGCATGGGCGATTTCTCCGGACAGAGCCGGCAGATATTCGATCCGCTGACGCGAGTTTTCAACCAGGCCGGAGCCGCCGTCTCCGCATCGCCGTTTCCCGGGAACATGATTCCCGCGTCGCGTTTCAGCCCAGCCGCCTTGAAGCTGCTGGCGTATTATCCTTTGCCGACGGTTCCCGGAAATAATCTCAACCGCAACTATGTCCGCAACGCGCTTACTCCCACGGACAACGATCAGTTCAATCAGCGCATCGATTGGAACCAGAATCCGAAATCCAACTGGTTCGGCCGATTCAGTTGGGGCAACGATTTTCAAGCGCCCGCCGCGACCTTTCTGACCGATGGTTCACACCCCGCAACCACGGTCCGGCAAGCCATGATTTCGAACACCCGGATCTTGAGCGACTCGATGGTCAACGAGGCGCGGTTCGCGTGGAATCAATTCAACAACGACTTGGCCGGTTACTTTGCCAACTCCCAAAACGTACAGGCAGGTCTCGGCATCAATGGCCTGTTTGCGCCGAGTCCGCTCGCTTACGGGCTACCTGCAATCGGCCTGGGCGGCGGCGTCAACAGCTTCGGCGGAGTCACGCCATGGGTTACGCGCGACGACATGTTTCAGTTCATGGATAACTTGTCGATGGTCCGGGGCCGTCACTCCATCAAGACCGGCGTGGAGATCCGGCGCGACCGCTACAACCAATACGGCAACCAGAAAGCCACCGGCGAATTTTTGTTCGATGGCCAATCCACTTTCGATCCCGCGAATCGCGGGGCCACCGGATTCATCTTCGCCGATTATCTGCTTGGGCTTCCTTCGCAAAGCGCTCGCGTGGTCGCAATGGCCGATGGTCTGTTGCGCCGCGGCTCTTACTATGGCTATGTCCAGGACGATTGGAGAATCACGCCCAAGCTCACGTTGAACGCGGGGTTGCGTTATGAAAATTCGCGGCCTTGGCACGACAAGTACCGCGGGATCGTGAACGTGGCGCTCCCAAGCTCTGGCGTGGGTCCCAATGGATTGCTATCCAACGCTCCTCAGCCCATCATCACGAGGCCCGGCGGTGGCGACTTCTATCAAGGCCTGAATTTTCATTTCGCCGACGGGCAACTGACTCAGGCGGGAGACCAGTATCTGGGCCGCAGCCTCGTGCAACCCGATAACAACAATTTCGCGCCGCGCTTGGGATTGTCGTATAGCCCAACGGACCGTTGGACCATTCGCGCGGGCGCCGGCGTGTTCTATGTCCAGGATGAAGCTAACCCGACGTTCGATATGGCGCGTAATATCGCCGGACGCGATTTGTTCGTCACCAGCATCGAGCAGCGCAATGCATCTTTGGACGATCCGTGGGCGCTTGAGCGCCAGAGGTTCACATGCACGGGTTACGCGGGCACGTGTCTGGGCGCGCCGCAGCTTCTGGCGAATGTCGCGAACATGCGAACGCCGTATGTGGACCAGTGGCTGTTCAATATTCAGCGGCAGCTTACGGACAATCTTGTCCTGGAAGTTGGGTTTCTCGGCAATGAGGGCCACAAGCTCGAGCGATTCCGAATTTACAATCAGCCGGTGGTAAAAAACGGACCCGCCGACACTCGCGGCGTTTTGCAGCGCACTCCGTTTCCCGCTTACGGCCGAATCCAGGAAGTCGATGGCGGCGCCAATTCGAACTACAACGCTCTGAGCGCGAAGCTAACGCAGCGCTTTTCAAAAGGGTTGACTTACGTGGTCGCCTATACGTGGTCGAAAGCGATCGATACGGGCAGCGCCTTGCGGACTAACTCGGGCGATACACTGTGGCCTTCGAATAGTTACAACCTATCCGCCGAGCGCGGATTATCGCAGTTCGACGTTCCGCGCCGTTTCGTCGCATCCCTTCTCTATGAGTTGCCGTTTGGAGCGGGCAAGCAGTGGGCGAGCGGAGGTTTCGCCGGCAAAATCCTCGGAGGCTGGCAGCTCGGAAGCATCGTCACGTTTGCCGATGGGTCGCCCATAAACGTGGCTCAACTCGGAGATACGGCGGGGCTGAATACGCTCGGGAATCAGCCGGATGCCACGGGAATCAGCCCGATTCCGTCACACCGGTCGGCACAGCAGTTCTGGAACATCGCTTCGATAAATGTCAACAGCCCGGACTTAAGCTGGCGCCCTGGCAACATGGGCCGGAACACGTTGTTCTCTCCCGGAACAACTAACGCGGATCTCTCGCTTTCGAGAAACATTCGTATTCATGAAAATCACGCCTTCCTATTTCGAGTGGAGGCTTTCAACTCGACGAATCATCCCAATTGGATTGCGCCAAGTTCCGATGCTCGAAGCCCTTCGACATTTGGAGTAGTTACCGCCGCGAAAACAATGCGCCAGTTGCAGCTTGGCGTGAAATATACGTTTTAAGGGCTTGACTCTTGGTGATACATTTAAGATGGATTTAGGGGCGGTTAGCTCAGTTGGTTAGAGCGTCTGGTTTACACCCAGAAGGTCGCGTGTTCGACCCACGCACCGCCCACCATCCATGGAATAAGGATGCTGGTGGGACAGCTCCACTTCCTGGCTGCCGCTCTCTTTTCCGGCGCTGCATGTCCGGCGTTATGCCGACTAATAAAATTCTCATGCTGATGGAACCCGCAGCGTCCAGTCCAAAATCCTGCGCTTTAATTATTCAAGTGGAATAGTCTTCACGCTGTCCGATCGGGCCTGCGTGCTTGCGGCGCTTGCATTCCTCATCGCACTTTCAAACTAACCCGCCGGATATCCCGCTAATTATTTCGCAAGCGCGGTCGCGATTGCCTTTTCCGCTAACGGCGCGATTACCATGTAACCGGCGTCGTTCGGGTGCAGCCCATCGTCGGTAATCTCCCGCTTCAACATCTGTTTGCCGTCCAGCATCGCGGAATAATAGTCGAGATAAACGTAACCGTTCTTCGCCGCGTAATCCTTTATCCAGGTATTCAGAGCGATAATTTTCTCGGGCGGACGGCGGCCTGTTTGCGGCTTGATGTAATCGCAAACCGGCATCACCGACGCAAGCACCACGCGAATGCCGTTAGTTTTCGCAAGGTCGCTCATCGACATCAGATTATTTTCGATCGCGTCCAAAGTCGTAGGCCCTGTATTCCCCGCGATGTCATTCGTGCCCGCAAGAATCACAACTACCTTCGGCTTGAGCGCGATCACGTCGGGACGAAACCGAATCAACATCTGCGGCGTGGTCTGCCCGCCGATGCCGCGATTGATGTACGGCTTGCCAGGGAAGAACTTGCCGTACTTGCGGCCCCAGTTATCGGTAATCGAATCGCCCATGAAGACGATTCGATCCTCGCCGGATTTCGGCGCGGACACGCTCTGGTTGGCGTCGCGGTAGCGCGCAAGGTTGGGCCAGTCCGGGTTCGGCGCCGGCGCCGCGGCCTGAGACCAGCCAAGAGCCGAGAAAATAACTGTCAGGCAAGCTATTTGATGGGTCATTTAAGCGATGATCTTCTTCGCCACAACGCCCGCAACGTCCGTCAACCGGAAATCGCGTCCGCTGTAGCGGTATGTCAGTTTCTCGTGGTCAAGGCCCAACAGATACAGCACCGTCGCGTGGAAATCGTGAATGTGCATTCGATCGTCCACCGCGTAATATCCAATGTCGTCCGTCGCGCCATAAATAAATCCAGATTTCACGCCGCCGCCCGCCATCCAAATCGAATAACCATACGGGTTGTGGTCGCGCCCATCGCCACCCTGCGAAACCGGCGTGCGTCCGAACTCACCGGCCCAAATCACCAGAGTATCTTTCAACATGCCGCGAGCCTTCAGGTCTTTGAGCAAGCCCGCGATCGGCTTGTCCACTTCCTTGGCATTGGCGGTGTGCTTTGGGAAGAGTTCGCCGTGTTGATCCCACTTGTAACTATGGGTGCATTGCACGTAACGCACGCCGCGCTCTACCAACCTTCGCGCCAATAAACACTGCCATCCGAAGTCTTTGGTAACTTCTTCATCCATGCCGTAAAGGTTTTTCGTGGCCTCCGATTCCTTCTCCACCTGAAACGCTTCGGGCGCGCGCGATTGCATCCGAAACGCCAGCTCAAAGGCCTGAATCCTGGCCTCGAGCTGCGGATCTTCGTGCCGCATCTCCTTCTGCCGCCGGTTCACGTTTTGCAGCATGTCGAGCTCGAAGCGCTGCTGATCGGAACTGTAATGCTTGTTGAGTAGATATTCGATCGGCTCGCCTTCGATATCCGAAACTTTGAGGCCGGCGTTGCCGATCGCCGTCCCCTGATACGATCCGGGCAGAAACGCCGATCCCCAATTTTTAGACCCGCCGTGCGAGAGCGCCGGCTTGATCGTGATGAAGCCGGGCAAGTCCTGATTCTCCGTGCCAAGGCCATATAGCGTCCACGATCCCATGCTGGGGCGCGTGAACGTGTTCGACCCGGTGAAGGTTTGCAGCAGCGCCGCGCCGTGATCCACGCCATCGCCAACCATCGATCGGATCACGCAGAGGTCGTCCGCGCAACTGCCGACATGCGGAAACAGCGAGCTCACCGGAATGCCGCTCTGGCCGTAATTTTTGAATTCCCACGGCGATTTCATCAGCGGCCCAGCGCTACCGCCCGCGAACGCGAGAGGGCGTTTGATGGGCAGTGGCTTACCGTTGTCGCGCGTGAGCCGCTCCTTCGGATCGAACGTATCGACGCTTGAAGGGCCGCCGTGCATGAATAAAAAAATCACCCGCTTGGCCCGCGCGGGAAAGTGGGGCGGATGAGGAGCCATGGGGCTCCGCGAAGTCCCAAGCGTTGCGGCGGAAAGCGTCGAGGCTTCGGCGAGCATCCCGGCCAGGCCTAGGAATCCGAATCCGCAGCCTGCCGCTCGGAGCATCGCGCGGCGAGTGGTTGGCGTTTCGGTCTCGTGAAACAGGCGTCTAATTCGATCCATTGTGCCCCTCTTTAATCCAGATACACAAACGCATTCGAAGTCAGCAGAATGTGGCTGAAGCTCTCCCACGCATCCAGGTCCGAAGCGTGAAATTTCTGCTTGAACTGTTCCATGTAGGTGAACGCTGAATCCATCTCGGCGGGCGCCGGCCGGCGATTCAACGTCCGCGCATATAGATCTTCAAGCCGCTGTTTATCCGATAACCTCGAATCGGCCAGCAGCGATTGCGCCACGTTCTTCGAGCGTTCGAAAACGAACTCGCTGTTCATCATGAAGAGCGCCTGCGGAGCCACGTTGGTCAACGAGCGCTTTCCGGTTTCGGTGGTGGCATCGCCGAAGTCGAATAGGTTTAGCAAAGTCGGCAGATTGGCGCGCCGCAACGGCAGATAAACCGTGCGCCGCTTTACCGCCGCGGGACTCATGCTGAGGCGTCCGGAGCTGTTCTCGCCGTCGGTCCCGAAGCCTGTCTGGAGCGTTCCGCCCATGGTGCAATCGAGCGTGCCGTCGATGGCGAGCATGCCATCGCGGATTTCTTCAACGTCCAGGCGCTGCCGTTGAAATCGCGAAATCAGGTTGTCTTCCGGATCGATTTCATAGCTCTTCGCGCCGCCTTCGGTGGACATCTGGTAGGCGTTTGAAAGCATGATCGCGCGGTGCATTTTCTTCACCGACCAGCCGCCCTCGATGAAGCGCTTGCTCAGGTAATCGAGAAGCTCCGGATGCGTGGGCCGCGCGCCCATCCGGCCAAAATTATCGGGCGTTGCGACAATGCCTTCGCCAAAGTGCCATAGCCAGATTCGGTTCACCATTACCCGCGCGGTGAGCGGATTATCGAGGCGTGTAAACCAATCTGCTAGTTCCAGCCGGCCGCTGCCGGTAAAATGTTCCGGCGCGGGAGCGGCTTTGAGCAGGATCGCGGGCACCGACTTCGGCGCATCCTCGCCGTTGTTGTGATAATCGCCGCGAATCAAAATTTTCTGCTCCACCGGGTCGCCCTCGGCAACGGCATCGGCCATATCGGGTTCGGGCGGTCCGGCTTTCTTGAGTTCCTCAACCTTGGCGTTCAGTTGCGCAACCCGCGCGCGAGCCTCGTTGGAAAATAATTTTTCGCGTTCTTTATCGACTACTTTGAAAGGTCCGTTTTCGACGGCGTTAAAGAATGCGTCTTTGTTGCCCTCGAGTTTCGGTTTATCTAAATTAACCGTTTCTTTGGCATCGAGCTTCTTGCGCTCGCCTTCGCGCGCTTTCGCGAGCGCCTTGCCAAATTCTTCCAGTCCATCCTGAAAGCGTTTTTGGAAGGCCTGCGCGAGCGCGGGAACTGTATCGGCGGCCGCGGCGCGCCACTCGTCCAAATACGGGCGCGATTCCGGGGAAGGCTGTAGGAGTTTGACCCACTTCCCTAACGTAGATTCGTCGAGTTGTTTCTGTTTCGCGAGATCGGCTGCATCGGCGTGATCGACGTAGACTTCACGCGCCGCCAGCATGTAATCCGCGACAGTCAAGCCCAACTGCTTCGAGTGCGCCGCAAGCTCGGCGTCGGAGATCTCTTCTATCGCGAGCTTCTGTAATCCAATCTCAGCCTGAGAAGCCAGATAGGTATCAAATTCCGGTTTCGGCACCAGCGGACGGTAGAGCAGTTGCGCCACGCCGGTTTTTGCGTTTTTGAAGTCTTTCGTGTTGGCGAAGATACCGACCATGGAATAGTAATCTTTCGTGAGGATCGGATCGAACTTGTGATCGTGGCAACGCGCGCAAGCCATCGTCAGACCTAAAATTGACTTCGATGTGACATCCACTTGCTCGTCGTAAATGTCGTAAAGCATTTTGGTCTTGTCGACTTGAGCCAGCGCTTTTTGCCCTAACGCGAGAAATCCGGTCGCGACAATTCCGCGCGCGTTGAAATCTTTCGAAGGCAGCAAATCTCCCGCAACCTGCTCGCGCACGAATTGGTTATAAGGCAGGTCGTCGTTAAAGGATTGGATTACATAGTCGCGGTAGCGCCACGCGTAAGGGTAACGATGATCCTCGTCATTGCCCGTCGAATCGGCGTAGCGGGAAACGTCCAGCCAGTGGCGGCCCCAACGCTCGCCATAGCGCGGGGAAGCGAGCAAACGGTCGACCACTTTCTCGAAAGCTTGCGGCGATTGATCGGCGAGAAAATCGCTAATCTCCTGCTGAGTGGGCGGCAATCCAGTGAGGTCGAATGTAGCGCGGCGCAACAGCGTCATCTTATCGGCCGGCGGCGCGGGTTTAAGGCCTTTTTGTTCGAGCTTCGCGAGGATGAAACGGTCCACCGGCGTGCGCGCCCATTTCTCATTCGCTACTTTTGGCGGAGTATAATCCTTCACCGGCTGGAAAGCCCAAAACGCTTTCTGTTCCGGCGTGAATTCCTTCTTCGCCGGCGTTTGTGGGACGGTCGCGGCTGCCTGATCCGCCCCCGGCCAAGGTGTGCCCATCTTCACCCACGCCGTGAGATCCGCAATCTCCTCCGGCTTAAGTTTGCCCGTTGGCGGCATCTTCAGCGTATCTTCGTACCCGATAACTTTGAGTAGCCGGCTCGATTCGGGCTGGTCCTTCAGAACGATTGGCCCGCTCTGGCCTCCAGTCGCGAATCCCGCGGCGGTGGAAAGATCGAGCGATGCGCTCTTCAACTTCGGGTTATGACAGCCCTGGCAACTCTTAACCAATACTGGGCGCACTTTCTTTTCGAAATATTCGATCTGTTCGGGGGAATGCGCCGTCGCTTGACCGAACGCCGCGGTGCAAAGTGGAAGGGCCACGATCGCGCTAAAGAAGCGGGCGTGCAATTTCATTACATTGATTATATCGCTAAAAAGCGGCTAATCGATGCGGTAAACCGTGCAGTCCGAATCGGATGCGATGGGCGTGACACCCCATTGCGAACGGTGATTTTGGAAGTCTTTCCATTCGTAATCGGATTTCTTCACCAGGATGTATCGGACGCCGAGGCGCTTCGCTTCGAGCGCGGCCAAGCGGCGGTAATCCTTCATAGGCGGTGCCCGTTCGAGAGCCGGTTTATCCGAAAGAGTAACCCATCGCCGTCCATCCGCGCTACCGTCGAGACGCAGCCGGCTCTCCCACTGCGCGCCCGGTATATCCAAAAGGACGGTATCAATCCGGTGAGGACCGCCCAAGTCGATTTCGAAGAACATGCCGGGCCGGACGATCTCCCAACTGGACCACCGGGTCACGGGCGATCCATCCACTGCCAGCCGCGCATCCCATGGATTCGGCGAGGCGTTCACGACCCATTTCGGATCGACGGGCAGCGGCGTTGAAGAGTTTGCGAGGTGGATTTCGCCGATGCTCCAAAGATCGGTTTTCCCCGCGCCGAGTTGGACGATCCGAAGCCGCCGCGGATTTGCCAGCGGAAAGGAAAAGCGCTGGGTAAGGAGCGGCTGGCAATCCTCCGGCTGAAACCCGGCGCAAAGCATATATCGAATCCGTTGATTGAAAGCCGCTTGAAAAGAAACAAGGACCGGGTGAGATGTATAGGCTTGCGCAACGCCGCCGAAGGCAAAAACCTGCTCGGCCCCGGGAACCGCCCGATCGATCATGCGGTCCGCGCGATAATCTTCGCTCCAGTGGCGAAGGTAGTCGTCCTGGCTCTCAATCCGCAGAACATCGATCCACGGGATATGGGAAAGACGCCAGGCATCGGGCGCGCAATACCGGTTGACGACGGTGGGCCAGCACAGTATCAAATTGGCTGCGGCAATCAGGCACAACATGCCGTGGCGCACGCACTCAATTCCCATTGCCAGCGCGATAAACGGCAAAACCGGGATGATAAATCGCGTTCCATGGTTGAACAGATATGCCGCCCCGACGACAACTGCCGCCGCAATCAGCCGCCTCCCTTGCTTTGTGCGCAACGCGAACAGTGCGACCGGAGCCGCCAAAAAAACCGGGCCGATTAGCCCGCCCAAACGCCCGCCGAGAATTGTAATCTCCACGGGTATCTGCCACGCTCTGACGCCATTCCAGTGACTGAGCAGATAGGTGTACTCCCGCTCAAAAGAAACGTGGACATACGGGTTGGGAAAAATGGCATTTGCGAAAGGAGCAATCGGGTTGTCTACCCATAGCCAATTCTTCACGAGCCAGATCAGCATCAAGGGCGCCGCGCTCGCGAGCACAATGGCGGCACTTCGACGCTTATTAGTGGATCGCCAGAAAACAAACACCAGCGCTCCGGCCAGGACGAATGCGCCGGTGTATTTGATTGCGAACGCAAACCCGGAGAGAATACCCGCCAGAATCAAAACGCCGGATTCCCGCTGCTCCTCCCAGATCGATAAGGCGTAGAACGTCGCGAACCCCACGCAAGCAAGCCCCACATCTATATACGCGGACGTTCCATCGATTCCCATCACCGGCGACGCGAACACCAGCAGCGCGCCAAAGACACCGGCCGCCGGTATTCCGAACCGCATCGCGTACGTAAGCATCAGCAACGGGAGGCAGATGAGGAATAAGTAGTGCACCAAAGCCGCCGCTGAGTGGCGGCCAAACGCAAATGCGAATAGAAACAGCATCTCCATGCCTTGAGACAAGCTCGCGTACATGTTGGTGGTGATCCGGATCAGTCCGTGAGCGTTGTAGTACAAGTTGACCAGGCCAAGATGATAAGCCATGCCATCGGGACTCATCTCCGGCGCAAGCGCGTATCGCACGTAGAGTAAGTTGTAAATGCCGAAGCCGATGACGAATAGAGTTGTTAAGTAAGCCGGGAGCGCGGGCAGCCGTTCCCGCGCCGCGCCAGGTACCCAGCGGTTCGACAGTAGACATAGCAAGGAGATGCCGATCAACACTGGGGGATAAATTAGGTGAAGGCAACCAAGTGCAAACACGATCCCGCTCAACGCGGCTCCCCCAGCGACGAAGGCCACCGGCCAGTGCTCCTCGCGATAAAGGCGGACGTTGAGAATGTGCAAGATCAGCGAACCGAGAGCGGCGCACGTGATTGCCGCGAGCGCGGCTCCGAACAGGATCGGCGATAGCGCGATTACTGCCGCGATCACCTATTAGACGTCGCTCGGGCCGCGGAACACGACAACCGCGAGCGGCGGCAACGTCACGGCTATACTATGTTGGCGTTCGTGCCGCGGCGCCGGCCTGGACATCAAGCCAGCCCCGTTCCCAACGTTGCTCCCGCCAAACATCTCGGAATCAGTGTTGAAAACCTCCGCGTAGTAGCCTGGGACGGCGACGCCGAATTCGTAACCGCGCCGCACCACGGGAGTGAAGTTACAGCAGAACATCAGAAAATCTTTCGAACTTTCGCCGCGCCGGATAAAAGAGATGACTGAATCAGCCGAATCGCGGAAATCCACCCATTCGTAACCGGAATGATGGAAATCGACTTCATACAAAGCCGGGTAAGCGCGATAGAAGCGATTCAACTCCTGAACCATTTTTTGCAACTTACGATGAAAATCGTATTGCAGTAACTCCCACTTAACGCCGACGTTGTAATTCCACTCCTCATGCTGCCCGATTTCGCATCCCATGAAAAGAAGCTTCTTCCCCGGATGCCCGTACATGTAAGCCAGGAATGCGCGGACATTCGCGAATTTCTGCCACTCGTCGCCGGGCATCTTGTCGATCAGCGACTGTTTGCCATGCACTACTTCATCGTGTGAAATTGGCAAAACAAAATTTTCCGTGAATGCATATAACATGCTGAACGTAATGCTGTTGTGATGATATTTGCGATGCACCGGGTCTTCGTGGAAGTATTTCAGCATGTCGTGCATCCAGCCCATGTTCCACTTCATGGTGAATCCCAGGCCGTTCAAATAAACGGGCCGCGATACGCCAGGAAATGCGGTCGATTCTTCGGCAAACGTGAGCGCGCCGGGCACTTCGTGAGCCAGTTCATTGAAGCGCCGCAGCAAATCGATCGCCTCCAGATTTTCGTTTCCGCCGTATTGATTGGGAATCCACTGGCCGGCTTCCCGCGAGTAATCGAGATAAAGCATCGACGCCACCGCGTCCACGCGCAGCCCGTCGATGTGATACTTCTTCAGCCAGAACAGCGCGTTCGAAATCAGAAACTCGCGCACTTCATTGCGTCCGTAATTGAAGATCAGCGTACCCCAATCGCGGTGCTCGCCCTTGCGCGGATCGGCATGTTCGTAAAGCGCGGAACCGTCGAAATATGCCAAGCCATGCGCATCCTTCGGAAAATGCGCGGGGACCCAATCGACAATGATGCCGATGTCTTCCTGATGGCAGCGGTCGACGAAATACATGAAATCTTCCGGCAGGCCAAAGCGCGCGCTCGGCGCGAAATATCCCGTGACCTGGTAGCCCCACGATCCGGAAAACGGATGCTCCATCATGGGCAGCAGTTCAATATGCGTGTACCCCATCTGTTTCGCATATGCGACCAGCTTATGCGCCATCTCGCGATAGGTCAGCGGCTCGCCATGCGGTCCGCGCATCCAGGATTCCAGATGCACTTCGTAGATCGAGATCGCAGATTTCAGCCACTCTTTCTTCCCCCGCTCCTCCATCCACGCGGTATCGCGCCACTGATAATTCTCCAGGTTGCGAACGACGGACGCCGATTTCGGGGGCACTTCACTGCCGAATCCGTAGGGGTCCGCCTTCAATTGCTGATAGCCCATGAACTGCGAGCGCACGTGGTACTTGTATGCGGAGCCTTCACCGGCATCGGGCAGAAAAATCTCCCAAATTCCGCCGTTGCGCTTCCGCATGGGATGCCGCCGCGTATCCCATTCGTTGAAATCGCCCGATACGCTCACGCCCTCGGCGTTCGGCGCCCACAACGCGAATCGCACGCCAGTCACGCCTTCCACCGCGACAATATGCGCGCCCAGGCTCCGATAGGTTTCGTAGTTGGTGCCTTCGCCGTGCAGGTGGATATCGAAATCCGAAATCAGCGGCGGGAAGCGGTAGGGATCTTCGATTTCCTGAACCGTCCCATCCGATTTAGTCAATCGTATTTTGTAACGCCGGGATTCGCCATCGAGCAGCACCGCGAAGAATCCCGTGGGATGCTTCTTCTTCATTTCGACGGCCGCGCCGTCATTCACAACGACGCTCGCCGACTCGGCCTGCGGAAGAAACGCGCGCACTTCCCACCGCGGCTCACCGCCCTTTTCTTTCACTACATGGGCGCCGAGGACACGAAACGGATCGCCATGGTATCCGCCTACAATCGCTTCTATATCGGCAGCAGTCATGCGAACCTCATTATATGGCGGCGGAACTGCATCTCCACTTAGAAGGCTCGGTTGAACCCGATACGATGCGGTTGCTCGTGCCGGAGTTGTCTTGCGATGAGATCCGCGCACGCTACCGGTTCGAGAATTTCGCGGGATTCATTCAATGCTTCAAGTGGGTGGTGCAGCAACTGCGTTCGCCGGAAGATTATGCTCTTATAGCGATGCATCTGTTGAACCGCCTGCAGCGGCAGGGCATCGATTATGCCGAGATCACTCTATCGGCGGGCGTGATTGTTTGGCGGCAACTCGATTTCGACGCGATCTGGAAGGCTCTCCGCCGGGCCGCCGCCGCATCTCCAGTTGAGGTGCGCTGGAATCTGGACGCCATCCGGCAATTTGGCGCGGAGCACGCAATGCGGGTCGCCCAGATCGCCGCCGGATACGTGCGCGACGGGGCAATTTCGTTTGGGATTGGCGGAGACGAAAAGGCCGGGCCCGCGGAAATCTTCGCGGATGTCTACGATTTCGCGCGCGCCCAGGGTTTACGATTGACCGCGCACGCGGGAGAAACCATGGGACCGGGATCGGTGTGGGCCGCGTTAAAACTTGGCGCGGAGCGTATTGGGCACGGCATTCGCGCGATCGACGATCCCGAATTGGTGAAGCACTTGCGCGACAACCGTATTCCTCTCGAAATCTGCGTGACGAGCAATGTGGCAACCGGCGCCGTGAGTTGTTTGGACGGTCACCCGATTCGTCGGCTTTACGA
>JALYXS010000736.1 GCA_030946965.1 Acidobacteriota bacterium | reverse complement strand
CTCCTAAATGAATCGCGCTAGCCGATCACGCATGATGAGTCTGTTGGCCCTCGCTGTTTTTTCGGCCTTGGATGCCCAGGCTGGCATCATTTTCGAGTCCGCCACGTTTGGAACCTCTACTACCGAGCTGGATTTTGGCCAGCAAGCGTTTGGAGTTCGCTTCCATTTAGATTCAACAACCCAGGTTTCCGCGATTGGGGGTGCCTTGGCAGCGACGGTCCCGGGGCCGTTTCCGGAGCTCTCCTTGTTCGGAGAAATATATCTCTTGACCGGACCCGATGGCTTTCCTCCCGGAAATCCGTTTAACACCCCTGCCCTAGCTCGCGTCGCATTCGGCGCCGGTCGAGTCATCAGCGACATCCGAATACCGTTGTCGGTGATCCTCGCGCCGGGCGACTATGGGTTGGTGTTTGGGGCATTTATTGGCGCGCAAGGCGCACTCGGAAATGGCCGAAATATTAACGCCACCGCGGCATCTTACTTTAGCTATACTGTGTTTCCTCCATTCCCCTTCCCAGGCGGGCCGATGACTGGCTATAACAACAACTCTGGGTTGAATGGGCTATTTGGGCGATTTGTCATCGAAGGTTCTCCTGTTAACGCCGTTCCAGAACCAGCCACATCGACGTTGCTCGGATTCGGGTTGGCGGCCCTTGCAGCCTACCGTTTGATCCAAAAAACTCCCCACACATAGATTTAGCGCGCTACCGGCCAACTGTTGTTTGAAGTCTTTTAAATCCTCACCGTCTGATATTTTCATCGAGTGATGCGGCATCCCGTGATGGTGGCCGGACGTGCGGCGGGGACGGCAGGTCCCCATAAGCCCCACCGGCAGAAACCGAAACCGATAACTCGCGATTATCGGAAGTTAGAATACGCGACGTTGTCCATTGCCCACGCGGCCTAGAGTAAGCCCGGAAATCCGGGCATCACCACAGAGTCTCGATGTCGTATTTCCGAATGGTCTGGTCCCGCGTCACGAATGTGAGCCGGTTCCATTTTCGCTTGTGCAATTAGGAGACGTCGAAAGGGTCTTTGTGTAGCCCCTCCAGTTCAAACGCTTGGTACAGGTGCCGTGCTGAAACGGGAACGGGGATGTTTCGATTTGTACGATGCGACCGGCGAGATCGCCCGGTTTGGCGGGTTGCCCAAAAATTGAATGTGCGGCCACCCGCCGGCTTATTTAGTGACCGACAACCGTAAAGATTTGCCGACGCCGGAACTTACTCTCCCGTAACAGACGGGCGAATACTTCCAAGAACCTACGCAACGCCGCCGATCGGCACAAGCTTCGTTCCATCCGTAACTTCAATCCGACCCAGCCGGTTATACGTGTGAGTGGTTCTCAATCCCGAAGCCCATGTGGGTTCCACGGTCACCAGCGGGCGTTCTTCGTATTCGTCCGGCGTCAGCTTCACGATTTCGTTGAGCGAGAAAGAATATCCGTAGCGCTTGCTGCAATCCTGGCTCGGCCGCAATAGCTTGTCCCCGTGGCGATGAATCGCGCCCGCACCCCGCGCCCGGCGCACATCGTAACAGATCGGATTCATGGGATGAAGCTTCCACTTTCCGGTGAGGGTTTCAGCGGAGTAGAGATACAAAAAGGCGCCGCGCCCCCGTGGTTCCAGAAGGGTCGTAAAAAACCACCACAGGCCATCCTGTTTCCATATGGAGGTGTCGACCGCCTGCCCGGAAAACAAGTCCCTAACCGGCTCCCATTTATAGGGGAATTCGACGGCCTGATAGAGGCGAACAGTTTTCAGTGCACGAGTTTCGGGAATCATGTAGATGGCATCATCGTCCGAAAAAATGTAGGGATAAGAGGCGTGGCTTCCCGTGTCGAGAATGGTCCGGGGTTCACCCATCACGCCCTCGGAAGACAAAGGGGCGCAAGCCAAAGTGCCGCGTTTTTGCGCGTATAGATAATCTTCAAAAAAAAGCCAATATTGCCCATCCCGCTCAAACAGGAACGGGTCGGTCCAGGCGTGGCCTTTGGGCGAATCCAGCCAGCGGAATCCGTCCATGCGCGTCTTTTCATCGGTATCGATTACGTGGATCCCGCAGGTGCGGATCGCAATGCGCCAGTGGTCGACCAGTTTTGACGCGTTGAGGCGCGTTTTTATCCGCCCGATTGTTTTCCCGATCAACCGCGGACCGAGCCAGCCCAGCAATTCCGAATTCGAGGGGCGGCGATAGATTTTCTTCTTCCCTTTATATGGGGCGGCTGGAATGGCGGTGCGGGTCAGATGTTCGGGGCCGTACTGGTGCAACTCCCACAATTTCTGGATCACGAAATGTTGAGATCCCCAATAAGGTTGAACCCGATTGCGGGCAACCGACAAGCCCGGATCGGTGGCGAAGACGCCTTTTGCGAGTACATAGCCATCGTCCAGTTTTTCGGTCAGGACTTGCAGGATGACGCCACTTACAGGATTCCCTTCGTGCAGTTCCCAGAAGTGAGCCGGGCCTCCCCGGTAGAAATCGTTATCTCCGTGATGAAACGACCAGACGCCGTGTTTGGCCGCTTGGAGGATTCCGCCCCGCAGGATATTAAACCCGAAGCGGAGGATCACGTCCAGTTCCTGAGCCCGGAGGGACTCCAGGGCATCTTCGGGAAAGCGGTGCACAAAGCGGGACGTGATTGGCTCGACGTGAAGAACGGGAATTCCCTGGAGGAGAGGGGACGCATCTTCGCTTGCAAGGGGATCGTCAACCTTCGCCAGACGCTGATCGTATTTCTGGTACTGATCCCAAGCCAGCCCTTCGCGATAATCGCGGTTATGAAGCAGTCTCGCCAACCGGGCGGGCAGCACGCTCTCGGGTACCGGCGTCGCGGGCAGAGAAGGCGCCGAATTGTAGACGACATATGCCAATTTGGCAAAAGTGGATTTTTTGATGTCCCGGAGCACCTCGGCGAAAACCCTGATCGTCACCGGGCTGTCGAGTAAAATGCCGATTTTAAGGGGCGACCGACCTGAAGATGACGAAAAATAGAGATCGGAAACCAATGTTCAGAATGACACAGTACACACCAACACGCGGTCAAGCCTGAAAGGAGCTTGGATCAATGGCCGTCTGCCACGCGCTTTCTGCGCCGTTCCCGCCAGCCCAGCCGCTCCGGCCACCTAAGGCGACTGGACATTTAAACCGATACGATAAGAACTATGTGTGGCATAGCAGGCTATATCGGCGGTTCTCCGGGCCACACCAAAGGCATTGTCGAAGCGATGACCGATTGCCTCGCGAGGCGCGGTCCCGACGCTCGCGGGCTGGAACAATGGCCTAACGCAGTACTCGGACATCGGCGCCTGTCCATCTTCGATCTAAGCGCCGCTGGAATCCAGCCGATGCTCTCGCCGGATCGCTCCAGCGGTGTGGTCTTTAACGGCGCTATTTTTAACTTTCTCGATTTACGACACGAACTCGAACAGCTTGGCTACCGCTTTCTGAGCCGCAGCGACACCGAAGTCATCGTGCATGGCTATGACGCCTGGGGAGTCGACCGCCTCGTTGAGAAATTACGCGGCATGTTCGCCATCGGCATTTGGGACGACCGCACCCAGAAACTCATTCTGATCCGGGACCGGCTGGGAGTGAAGCCGCTCATTTACGCCCGCCAAGGGGCGCAGGCGGCTTTTGCCTCCACGGTTCGCGCTGTAGCAGTCAGTGGCCTCGCCGGCGCAATCAATGAGAAGGCCGTGGCCGAGTTTCTTGAGTTCGGCTTCGTCACCGATAGCCACACGATCTATGAAAACGCGCGGAAAGTTCCCGCCGCGACCATCGTCGAAATTTGTAATGGAACGGAGCGAAGCCGCCAATACTGGCGACCTACAACGCCTTCAGCCGACGGTTCGATATCGTTTGACGAGGCCGTGGAGGAAGCCGAGCGCCTCTTCGTCGAAGCGGTACGAATACGGCTCGAAGCGGACGTCCCTGTAGGCGCACTGCTTTCAGGCGGAGTGGATTCGAGCTTGGTGTGCTGGGCCATCGCGAAATTGGGCGGAAATATCCGGGCGTTCACCATCGGAACCCCGGGCGATCCATGGGACGAAACTCCCGATGCGGCCGCAACCGCGCGGCAACTCGGCATCGAGCACTCGGTAATCGAAGTTTCAGCCGGCGATTCTCCGGAGATCGGCGAACTGGTCGATGCCTACGGAGAGCCATTCGCCTGTGCTTCCGCCTTGGGTATGCTGCGCGTATCTCGCGCCGTCCGGCCGGTGGCGACGGTGCTTTTAACGGGCGATGGCGGCGACGACTGTTTTCTCGGCTATCCCGAGCATAAGAACTTCTATCTGGCGCAGCGGCTTGCGCGCCGTTTGCCCTCGACGGTAGCGGAGTTGTGGAAGCCTCGCGGCCGGCGTCATGCCTTGCCAGCGCCGCTGCGACGCGCCGCGCATTTTCTGGATTTCGCGACCGGCGGCCTTGGCGCGGTCACGCGGATCCACGACGGTTTGCAATACTACCACCGTCATGCCTTACTCGGCCCCCGGATCGCCGATTCGCAAATCGATCAGCATTCCATCCCACCGTCCATTGAATCCGGACGCAATCTGCTAAGCGAATTTCTGGCCTATGATCGAACTACGCGGTTCACGGGCGAGTATCTTACCAAGGTGGATGGCGGTTCCATGTATTATGCGCTCGAAGCGCGGTCGCCGTTTCTCGATCAGGAACTTTGGAATTTCGCGCAATCGCTGCCGTACCCGGTGCGCCTGCATAACGGATCGTTGAAGGCGGTCTTGCGCGCATTAGCGGCCAGGCATCTCGGCCCGCGCGTGGCGCAAGGCCGGAAGCGCGGATTCGGTATCCCCGTGAATCGCTGGCTCGCCGGAAAGTGGAAGCAGCCGCTCTTGGATGTCTTGTCGAATTCGCATTTGCAGGATAAAGGCTGGGTCGATGCCCACGCGGCGGCGAACTGCCTGGAGCGGGAGGCCACTGTAGGGCACGTTCCCAATCAGTTGTGGTACATCTACGTTCTCGAATCCTGGCTGCGGCACGATGCCGTTGTGAATCGTGAGTCCGCGGGCGCCCTTTCCCTTGCCTGAACCGGTACGAGCGCCGATACGCGTTCTGCTGATCGCGCCTTCCATGCGGATCATCGGCGGCCAATCGATTCAGGCCAGCCGTCTCTTGCGTTATATAGGCGAGCGGCCCGAAGTCGCTCTCTCATTCCTGGGCTTTGACGCCCCACTGCCGGGCTGGATCGGACGCACGCCCATCCTTCGAACCGTTTTGCGTTCCGTGCGGTACTGGATTGCTCTATTTGCACGCGCCTGGCGTTATGATGTGCTCCACGTTTTCACGGCATCGTACTGGTCGTACACGTTGTGGAGTCTTCCGGCCTTGCTCGCGGCCAAAACGTACCGGAACCGGATTGTTCTGAACTATCGCGACGGCCGCGCCGAAAGCCATCTACGAACCTCGCGTTCAGCCGTACCTACCATTCGGATGATGGACGCCATAGTCGCCCCCTCCGGCTACCTGACCGGGGTGTTTGCCCAGTTCGGCCTTCGCTGCCGGTCAATACCCAATGTAATTGACCCGCAGGCCTTCATCTACCGGAAAAGGGCGAAGCTGCGACCGGTGTTCCTGCATAACCGGAGCATGGAGCCGCTTTACAACATTCCGTGCGCATTGCGCGCTTTTGCCATCGTGCAAAGCAAGTATCCGGATGCTACGCTCACGATCGCTGGGGACGGCCCCCTCCGCGCGGAACTGGAACGGCTCGCGGGCGAGTTGCAGTTGAGTAATACATGCTTTACCGGCGCGGTACCAAACTCGCAAATGCCCAAGCTGCTCGATGAGGCGGATATCTATCTTACGACGCCCGATATCGATTGCATGCCAGGCAGCCTGCTGGAATGCTATGCGTCGGGACTGCCCGTGGTAGCCACTAAAGCGGGTGGAATCCCCTTCATCGCAACCGATGGTAAGACGGCTATGCTTGCCGAATGCGGTGAGCAGGAACAGGTAGCAGCCGCGGCTTTGCGCCTGCTGGAAGATCCCGCATTATCCGGGCAAATCGCCGCCAACGCCTATGAAGACTGCAAAACACGGTATGCAGGTCCGGAAGTGGCAAGCCAATGGGTAGCGCTTTATGCTGAACTCTTATCGCGGGATTTACGGCGTGAGCCGCCAGGAGATCAGCGCTCCATAAGGGTCCGTTGAATATAGGGAGCCCCCGCCCAGAGTCACTTCGCCTAAACCGGAATCTTTCAGGCTGCGGAGAACCGTTCCAGCGTCACGATCGAGAAGCACCATTCCTTGCGTCGTGCTCACCACGACGGCATCCTTATAGACACTCACCGGCCCAAAGACCACTCCCGGCAAAGTAACCGCCCACAAGAGCGATCCCGCGTTCGTGTCCCAGGCAAATACGGTGCCTTTGTCATCGAAGTCGACGTTAACCGTGCCCGAGCCGATATACAGGATGCCGGAATCGAAAGCAGGCGTCGAGATGGATCCACAGCCGCAGTGAGCACAGATGCAGCCGATGGCGATCGGCAAGGTCCACGCTTCGCTGAGATCGGCCGTCGCGAGTACGTGCAGGTCCCCACTCTTGGTGGAGGCGGTGACGAAGGTGTTTCCGCTCGAATCGCTGAAGAGCATGGGGGCGCCGCTCCACACAGCATCCGGACGTAGCGCTGGCAGAAGGTAGGAAGCTTTGATCGCCAGAGTGAGCGGATCGAGCGCCAACAGTGCATTTCCCCACAGGCTGTTATCAGGGTCCTGCATGCCGGGGCCCGTAGCCACAAAAATGCTTTGGGAGGACGCATCGTATAAAGGGTCCAAGCGGACTCCGGCGCCTTCCCCGCCCTGCATGAAACTAACAGTCTGTACGTTCGAGGGGTCGTTCAGATCGATGCGCACCAGCGTTCCCGCCACGGCTTCCCGACCGGGGGCGGAGCCGATGCCCGCGTAAAGAGCGTCGCCTACAAGCAATAGGTTGGCCCAGATATAGGCGCCGGCCATGGATTGCGAGAGGTCGCGCGACCAGAGCTTTTCGCCCGTGCTCTGATTGAACGCATAGAGGGAAGCGTCTGCGCCAGCTACGTAGACATTCCCTCGCCATAAGACCGCCCGGGAACTGACGCCGAGAGGATCAACACATTTTGGAGGATCGGGCTGGTCTAAGGGAGAAACCTTCACCGGTTGAGACCAAACCACTTTGCCGCTATCCTTATCGATAGCCTTAAACTCGCCGCTGGCGGTACCTACGAAGACCAACCCGTCCCCTACAACGGGAGCAGCCGTAATTTGCAGGCTCGAAACGGTGGCCGTCCACGATTTGGTGAGCGTAACGGTGGATGCAGCCCAGACTGGCAGCGAAATACACAGAAAGAGCGTGCAAAGCCGCTGGGCTAACATGATTGATTTCTTAGGCGAACTTCCATTGTAGCTGAGCACGGGCGATTCCCGAAACGGCCCCGTCCGCTGCCTAGTTCAACTCCAGAACCTGCTGTAACCCGTCCTCGATCTCCTTCAGATGCGCCGCCGAAAGCGTTTCCATCCGGCGATCCAGCCGTTCCTTGGAGACCGCGCGAATTTGGTCCACCACTGCCACTGCCGGTTGCCCCGCACACTGGACTGGAACCAATAGCGGTGGCGCGGCTTGGGGCGAACTGGACAGGGGGATCACCACCACGGTCCGGCGCCGCTCGTTCACCACATTGCTGCTCATGATCACGCAGGGACGCCTTTTGCGGATCTCGGAACCGAGGGTAGGATCGAGCCGCACCCACCATACTTCACCGCGCCGCGGCATGGTCCCACGGCTCCGAAATATCATCGCGCAAATCATCCAGTTCCCGCTCGATAGCGAGGACCTCCGAATCGCCGTTTGCGATCTCGCAGGCGCGCATCAATTCCTTTTCCCGGCTAGCCAGCTTTCCCGCGAGTGCGTCAGCGACATAGCGTGAGCGCTCCCGGGCAGGAACCCGCTTAAGCAACTGCGCGGCTAACGGTTCGGGTATCATAAATGTCATCTTTCGGGATGCCATAATACCAGCTTACCAGAATTCTGGCCTTGAACGTCCACCAAAGCCCATGCCTGCAGGGCCTCGCCACGGGAGGACAACGTCGAAAAAAACGTGGCGGGGAACAGCCTAAAGGTTTCACAAATGCAGTCCTACGCGGGAAAGCAGTTCACGAGCCAGCGCTTCAAACTCTTTCCCCGCGGCATTCGCAGCCGTGAGATGTGCACCGAGTGCGCCGTCCGCGGGCTTGAGATGAAAAATCGGTTTACGCGCTTCCTGAGCCATTGGCATCAGACTCCGATAATGTTTCAGTAGGGCAATCTGATTTAAATCCTCCCCGTTGCTGACCGTTAGTTGACGCCCCAAAACCGATTGAGCGTACTCGAGCGGTATACGCGCCATCCATTTCGCGTATGCCTGCACAGGACGATCCAGCCTCACTGCATGCGGAAGAACGATGTATCCCGCAGGCGACATCGCAATTCGGCCATTGCGCCGATAATTCGTCCTCAAAAGAGATAAGGCGATATCGCCCGGGACGAGGCCTAGGTACGGATTGATGCTGCGAGTGGCCGTGTCCGCGATGTCGCCCGTTCCTTTAATGAGCGCCCTCAGACTGCCGAAGATTGGTCCGGGGGATGTTTGGCGAATCGGCCCAGATTTCTTCCAGTTCATCCTCATCGAGAAACGCTCCGGTGAGATTCGCCCGTGGATCGAGATCGGCCGCTAGAGTCCGGAACCCTAAATCGGCAAGTTTCCAGGCGACATGATAGACGAGTGTGGTTTTTCCGGCACCGCCTTTGTTGTTTAAGAAAGCGATTACCGGTATCACGTCCGTTTCCCTTTCAGGAATCGCGAGTACGTAACTGGCATTTACGTCGAACTCGATTGGCGGGTTGCCGTTCTTCCGCATCTCGCGCCGGGCCAGAGCGATGCCCACTCCGAACCTTTGCACATACCCAAATTGCTCATCGCTCCTTAGCAGTCGCGGCTCCGTAAGTATTTGAATCTACTGAGCCGCGCACGTCAGTAAGCGGTGTTTCTGGACTTGCGCCACATGCTGTTAGAGTCCTCGTCTGCCGATGACTCGCGGGATATCCCGACTGCCCCTTGCGATGGTGATAACTTGCAGCGGGTCGGTAGCAGATTTGTAGAGGATCAGGTAGTCTCGCAT
>JALYXS010000414.1 GCA_030946965.1 Acidobacteriota bacterium | reverse complement strand
CCCGGACTCTTTGCGATAACTCCGGACGCGAGCGCACCAGCTCGTTCTGTTACGCGGTGGGGTGGACACACCACCTTACCGGCGCTCAGATAATTCGCGCGGCCGCAATCGTTCAAATGCTGCTCGGGAATATCGGACGTCCCGGCGGAGGCATCTTGGCGCTTCGCGGCCACGCTTCCATTCAAGGCTCCACCGACATCCCCACCCTGTTCAACCTACTGCCGGGCTACATCGCGATGCCGCGCGCCAAGCAAGATGGCAATTTTAAAAAGTATTGCGAGAACGAAATTGCGCATTCCGGCTGGTGGGCCGAATCGAAAAAATACTTCGTCTCACTGCTGAAAGCCTACTGGGGCGATGCGGCCACGGCGGAGAACGACTGGTGCTTCGATCATCTGCCGCGACTGACGGGCGATCATTCGCACATGACTTCCGTCGTCAACATGATCGACCGCACCGTGAAAGGCTATTTCGTAATGGGCGAAAATCCGGTGGTCGGCTCGCCTCATGCCGCGATGCAACGCGAAGGCCTTCGCAACCTGGAGTGGTTGGTGGTGCGCGATTTTGTGAAGATCGAGACGGCGGAATTCTGGAAGCAATCGCCGGAACATCAGCGGGGAGAGGTCAAGACCGGGGACATCGAGACGGAAGTTTTCTTTTTTCCGGCCGCGGCGCACACCGAGAAAGATGGCAGCTTCACTAATACGCAACGGTTGTTGCAATGGCGGCGCCAAGCGGTCGAGCCGCCCGGCGACGCGCGCAGCGAGCTGCATTTTATCTATCACCTGGGCAAGCGCCTGAAGCAGCTTTACGCCGGTTCGAGCGACCCGAAAGATCGCGCGCTCCTAGATCTTACGTGGGATTATCCTACCCACGGCCGCATGGAAGAGCCGAGCGCCGAAGCGGTGCTCCAGGAAATCAACGGGTTCACGATTGACGGGCATAAGCCGGTCAGAGGTTTCACCGATCTTAAGGACGATGGCTCTACGGCGTGCGGCTGCTGGATTTACTCAGGATGCTATCAAGACGGCGTGAACCAAACCGCGCGCCGCAAGCCCGGGAAGGAGCAAACGTGGGTCGCGCGGGAATGGGGCTGGGCGTGGCCGCACAACCGCCACATTCTTTACAACCGCGCATCCGCCGATCCCGAAGGCAAACCTTGGTCCGAGCGCAAAAAGTACGTTTGGTGGGATGAAGAGAACCAGAAGTGGACCGGTTATGACGAGCCGGATTGCATTGTGGACCGGCCGCCATCTTATCGCCCCGGCCCAAATGCAAAGGGCAAGGACACGCTCTCCGGCATCGATCCATTCATCATGCAGGCGGACGGCAAGGCTTGGCTTTTTTCTCCCAGCGGCCTGCAGGAGGGCCCGCTTCCGACCCACTATGAACCGCTTGAATCGGTGGTTAAGAACCCGCTCTATGGGCAGCAGTGCAACCCCGTACGCATGGATTATGCCCGGCGGCAAAACCCTTTTCACAAGCCATACCATGACGAACGATTTCCGTATCTGCTGACGACTTATCGCCTCACTGAACACCACACTGCCGGCGGGATGTCGCGCTGGTTATCCTGGCTGAGCGAGCTACAGCCCGAAGCGTTCTGCGAGATTGGTCCGGAGCTCGCGGCGGCGCAAGGCTTGGCCAACGGCGATTGGGCTACGATCAGCACGGCCCGCGGCGCGATAGAAGTGCGCGCACTGGTTACGGATCGCATTCGTCCTCTGAAAGTCGGGGGGCGCGTGTTCCAGCAGATCGGCGTTCCGTATCACTGGGGCGGCAGCGGGCTGGTTCGGGGAGACTCGGCCAACGAGCTAAGCGGCCTCGCGGCTGATCCCAATGTCAGCATTATGAACTCGAAGGCGCACACGGCCAACATCGAAGCGGGACGCGTGGCAAGGAAAATTCGCGCGCGCGACGGTCCGCGGCTGCCGGACGGCCATCTTCGGGATTTACCCATCGTCGGCGAGAATAGGCCGATGGGCAAGCATCTGGTCGCTAGCGGCAAAGATAAGCAGGGAGATCAGACGTAAATGGCAAAAGGCTTCTTCACCGACACGACAATCTGCATCGGCTGCAAGGCCTGCGAGGTCGCCTGCAAACAGTGGAACCAGTTGCCTGAAGATGGTTTGTTTTTTAGCGGGATGTCGTATGACAACACGATCGCGTTGGGCGCATCCACGTGGCGCCACGTGAGTTTCATCGAGCGTCCGGTTGCGCTGGGCGGCCAGGATGCGGGCGGGTTCTCCTGGCTGATGTCGTCGGACGTGTGCAAGCATTGCGCGCGGGCCGGCTGTCTCGAAAACTGCCCCACGGGCGCAATCATGCGGACCGAGTTCGATTCGGTGTATGTCCAACCCGATATCTGCAATGGCTGCGGCTATTGCGTTGTGGGATGCCCGTTCGGCGTGATCGAGCGGCGCGAAGACGATGGGCGCGCCTGGAAATGCACGCTCTGTTACGACCGGCTGAGCGACGAGATGACGCCGGCATGCGCCCAAGCCTGCCCGACGGAATCCATCCACTTCGGCGAGCTGGACGATCTGCGCGTTCAAGCTAGGCAACGGGTGGAAGCGCTTCATGCGGCCGGCATGAATGAGGCGTACCTGTATGGAGTGGATGCCGAAAACCAGCCAGGCACGGAAGGGCTGAACGCCTTTTTTCTTCTGGTGGATCGACCGGAAGTTTATAACCTTCCCCCAGATCCTTGCGTGCCGGCAAAGAAGGCCTCGCAAAGCTGGGCGGCCATGGGATTTGCCGCGCTGGGCGTGGCCGCGGCCGCGTTGGGCGCGGTGATGATAGCCCGGCCAGCGAGCCGTGCATGAGTTTCGACGGCCGCAATATCGACCCCTTTCGTGGCATTCTTAGCGGCGAGGCGGCGCGGCAGGACACAAGTAACAATTGGCTACCACCCGAGGTCTTCCGTTCGCAGCCCTCGCAACAAACCGGACTCACGACCGGCGACGCGACTTACTACGATCGTCCGGTTATCAAGAAATCGCCATGGTCGTGGGACATTCCCGCCTACTACTATGTGGGCGGCGCAACGGGCGCTTCGGCGGCTCTGGGTGCGGCAGCGCTTCTTCTGAATCGCGGGGGCATGCCGAACCTAATCCGATACGTCCGGTGGATCGGTCTGGCGGGCGGCGGTATTAGCGCGTTTTTTCTCATCCACGATCTTGGCAGGCCGTCACGCTTTCTCTACATGCTCCGGGTGTTCCGCCCGACATCGCCGATGAGCATGGGGGCATACATTCTGACTTTCTTTTCAGGTTTCGCGGGACTCTCCTGGATCGCGCTGTTCGCGCCACGCCGGTACCGGGCAGTAGGGGACTTCGCGGGCATCGTAGCAGGCGTTTCCGGCCTTGGTCTGGCGGGCTACACGGGAGTTCTCATTTCCAACACGGTCGTGCCTTTGTGGCAGCGTCCGCATCGCATGGTGCCGGTGCTGTTCCTGGCGTCGGGAGCCGCGAGCGCCGCTTCGCTTCTAGATTTCTTTGACCTGAATCGAGCCGAACATCGCGCCATCGTTATCTTCGGCACTCTTGGCAGGCTTGGTGAACTTGCGGCTTCCACGGCACTTGAGAGGAGCGTCGCAACCGTTCCCGAGGTTCTCCAGCCTTTACGGAGCGGATTCAGCGGCGCGCTCTGGAATGCGGCGAGAGCCTTCACGACGGCTAGCTTAGTGTTTTCGTTGTGGCCGCGTTCATCCCGCAAGCTGCGGCTCGCCGCCGGAATCGCCGGCACTGCCGGAGCGATGTGCGTTCGCTTCGGCATCCACTACGCCGGACAGCGCTCGGCGATGAATCCCCACTCCACTTTCCACCAGCAGCGGCAGGGCCAGGGGGCGTTCGCGATCACGGGAAAGTCCGCTGTCGTGGGACCGGGCAATACGCGGGCTAATCAGGCGGGATGGCCCGTGCCGGAACGATAACGCCGCCAATCGCGTCATTCGTCCCGTCCACGACCAAAACCCGTAGCGTTTCCAACCCTGGCTTACGTAGAACATATCCCGTAATTGGCTCTGGTGAGATTCAGGTCAATTCCGTCCCGCCGAGTATCGAGTAAGTTGCCACCATTATCTTGCTGTACAGCGGCGAGATGGATGGCTCCAGTCCACAATTTCTCGTGTTGCCCTTAGTTGTATACTTCGCACATCGACGGACCAGGTTATCTTCAGCGAATCCGGCTTTGGTTTCGTCACAATCGCAAAGAACGCGAAGAGATCTGCCAAGTGTGTAGATCGCGAGCCGGTCCTTCGGTTCAGCTCTTAAGGAATTTTGCCTCGTCGGAGAAATTTGTGGGTGATTGGCGGGTTCAACGGGGAGGCTGACCGAAGAATCGGCAAAACTTACGGCAGGTGGAATCAAAGGACCGCTGTTGTTGCTCTGAGCTGATGCCGTAGATCA
>JALYXS010000679.1 GCA_030946965.1 Acidobacteriota bacterium | reverse complement strand
TTCCTACAATGCGACCGAACAAGTAGATTTCGAAGCGGACTTCAATCCGGCAAACTTCAATGTCCCCGCGGGAGTGAACCGCAGCTTCGACCTCCCGGCGTTTCAAAGCGGCATCAACTTTCTCCTGGGCCGCATCGGAACGGTCTATCGCGGTTTCTCGTCGCCCGACCTGCAGTCTTATCGCCCCGGTCTGTTCACTTACCAGACGCGTTACAACGAGAGTGACCTTTATGTGCAGGACACCTGGAAAATCAACCGCAATTTAACGGTGGATCTCGGGTTACGGCTGGAGATGAAATTCGCGCCCTCGGCGGCGAGCGGAGTGATTGCGCATCCGAATCAGGCGCTGGTCGCCGGAGGCGCCCCCACGGACACGGCGAGCTGGATTCCGGGGTCGATTTATAAGAGCCGCCTCGGGAACCTGGGGCCGTCACTAGGAATTGCGTGGGATCCTTTCGGCACGGGGAAGACTTCGGTGCGCGCGAACTACCGCTTGGCTTACGACCGCATCAATAGTTTCGTATTCTCTTCCCAGGTGCTCAACAATATCCCCGGCGTAACTTATAACTACAACGACACGAGCTATGGACAGAACGGCGGCCGGCTCGCGGGTCTCGGCCTCGTGCCGCCCCCGTCCGTCTCCCCGGCCTCTCTCGCGAGCCCGGCGCCGTACAGTTCCAGTTCAGTGGCGGTAGTCGATCCCAATCTAAAATTCCCGACCACGCATGAATGGTCCTTCAGCTTGCAACGGCAAATCGCCAGGCAAACAGTTATTCAGGCCGATTACATTGGCCGCCGCGCGTACCATCTGGAAGGAGCCTATAACGCGAACCAGCCCAACCTGTTCGCCAACGGTTACCTCGATGCTCTGAGGACCGTTCAAGCCGGCGGCCAATCCGCGCTGCTCAACAGCCTGTTCTCGGCGGATAGCCGCATCGGATCCGGTCAAACGGCGTCGGACATGATCCGCGCCAACTATTCCTCCGCGCTGGCGCAGAATTCCGTGGCTTCGGTTCTGAACTCGCTTGGCACCCGCCTGCAAAGGGGTACGCCGGTGACCGTGCTCTCAGGCCAGAGCCCGTTCGCGGTAATTCCCTATCCACAGTTCGCCGGCGGCGTCGTCGTGATCGACTCTAACGACTTCTCGACTTACAACGGCCTTGTTCTTCAGGTACAGCGTCAATTCGGCGGCGGTGTTTCCGGCTCCTTTAGTTACACGTTCTCCAAAGCGCTCGATACACGTTCCCAGGACCCCACTTTCGGCACATCCGTAAATCGCGGCAGTACGGCACAGGCGGCTTCCTCGACGCCTTTCGACATATACAACCGCGCGCTGAACTACGCCCCGGCGGATTACGATCACACCCATGTCTTCCAGGCAAACGGCGTTTACGAATTGCCTTTCGGCAAAGGCCGCCGCTTCTTAAACAGTTCTCCCGGATTGTTCGAACGCATCATCGGCGGCTTTGAGGTTGCCGGATTCATGAATCGCTACTCTGGCCGCCCGTTTACCGTCTTCTCCGGAAATTTTCAGTTCTCTTCGGTCGTATCGACACCGGCGAACTGCACTGGATGCAGCCGGACCGGATTCGGTACGCCATTCGATCAGGCAGGCGTGAAGTATTTCTTCAGCACGGATCAGGTCGCAAAATTCTCCATTCCCGGACCAGGCCAATTCGGCAATGCCGGGCGTAACTACTTCCGGGGTCCCGGGCTATTTGACATAGACATGTCGCTGATCAAGCGCACGCGCATTACCGAGCGCTTCAACTTGGAGTTGCGGGCCGACGCCACGAACCTGACCAACACGCCCTCATTCGGCCTTCCTACCCAATCCTTCGCCAGTTCGACGTTTGGGCGCATTCGCAGCAGCGTCGAAAGCGCGTCGCGCAAAATCCAGCTTGGGGCAAAGGTGGACTTCTGAGGTATCGCGCTGCTCTCAGAGCTCGGACTTCGGTGCAATACAGGTAAAGGCGCCGCCGTCCCGAACAGGGTCCTGGCGCGATTTTTGATCCGGCGAGCGCCTGGCCACAGCACCTTGCATCCACTTATACCGTTGTCCGGGCACGAAGACGCGCGCACAGGCTGAGCAGCAAGCGGGACGAAAAAGCAAGATCGCGGATGATTGAAAGGATTGGTTGCGGGGGAAGGATTTGAACCTTCGACCTTTGGGTTATGAGCCCAACGAGCTACCAGACTGCTCCACCCCGCACAACCATCCTACCGTTCCGCCGGGTTGGCGTCAACATCGCTCTCGCTCGCTTGTTGCCGAGCGATTCTGTCACCCTCAAGTAATTGTTGAACCTGGTTTTATGGTTTCCTCGTTCGAGGTCTGCATGATGATGAAGCGTTCGCATTGTGGATGGAAAGAGCGTCCTTAGCGAAGCGGGCGCAAGGTCGAGCACAATCGCAGCGCGGCCGAGGGGGGTGCGTGCGAGGCTATTTGCTCTTCTTCGAAGAGCGCTGGATGTCGCCAGTACGCACCGCATCCCCCGAATCGAGAATCGGCTGTGCGGTTCAGCCTTCCCGCGACCGTATTCTCAATCTTTGTAGTTGCTTTTGTTCCACGGTCACCGTCTCCTTGCCAGGGTGACAGAATCGGCACCAACACAGACGCATTTGCCGGTTGCCACTTGGCCCGACCGCCTGAGAGACTGGGTGGTGGATCGCAAGTTTCTGATGCAGTACCCGCGTTTCCAACGTCACAACTGTATGGGTTTCCGTAAGGCTCTTTGGCAATTCGGATGTGGCCTGGCTTTTATCGGGGCATTGTACGCCTTTCAGCGGCCGTTCCGGCAATACCCCGGTGTCGAATACGAAAATTTCGAGTTGACGCCGGACTGGCAGGAGAAAACCGAGTGGGCTTTTGCCCGCCTCATGTTTCCGCCGGGGCCGAACGACGGATATCGCGGGCGTTTCGATGGAGACTGGCGGCAGGGGCTTTCGCTCTGGACGCAGGATTATCCGCGCGCGGACCGGCACTTTTCGCAAGCGCTCCGGCGCCTGACTCGCATCCACGTGCGGTCCGTCGAGCAACCCATCAACTTGGATGAAGGCGACGTTTACGATTGGCCCTGGCTTTATGCGGTCCAAGTTGGCGAATGGGGATTGACGGAGGCGCAGGCGAAAGTTTTGCGCGAGTATTGCCTGCGCGGTGGGTTCTTCATGGCCGACGACTTTCACGGGCAGTATGAGTGGGAAATGTTCGAGAAGCGGATTAAAATGGTGTTCCCCGACCGTCCGATCGTCGAGATCGAAGATTCCGATCCGATTTTTCATACGCTCTACGACCTGAATGACCGCATCCAGGTTCCCGGCGCGGCGCATTTAGGGCGGGGTTATAAGAACGACGGCGTAGGCGCGCACTGGCGCGGCATTTACGACGACAAAGGGCGCATCATGATGGCAATTTCTTATAACTCGGATCTGGGTGATGCGTGGGAGTGGGCCGACGATCCTACGTATCCGCAGAAGTTCGCCGATTTAGCAATGCGCATGGGAGTCAACTACGTGGTTTACGCAATGACTCACTGATTGGCGGTTATTAGGAAACGAGAGCGCCGGTTCGTCTGAGCAGGGCGCCCGCATAGGCGCCGATGAACGCGGGGGCGAGCGCGACAAAGCCTCCCGCATTGAACGGCGCCGCATCGCCTCGAATGCGAAGTACCGCAAATCTGGCGGCGATCGAGAGTCCTACAATCAGCGCCCATCGCCACGGATGGGTTGGGAACGTCGCGCCAAGAGCGAACGTACCCATTAAGATTACGAGCACGGCGGACTGGACCTCATCGTTATGCGAATCGGCATAGGCGGCGAAAATCGCGCAGCAAACAGCCGCGAGATAGGCCGGCAAGGCGTGCCGCCGGAACAAACCGGCTAAAACGAGGAGTGCCGCGAAGGAGGAAATAAACGCAAGATCGACGGAAGAAATGGAAAGACGCATGGAGGCTCCTGCATTTCACAGTATACGAAGTTCTTTGCGTTGTAAAGTACTATGCCCGGGACTCAGGCACCTTGCACGATCGAGGCAGCCGCCTTTTCGGCGATCATATACACTGCGGACACAATGAAAAATCCCGGTATTTGAGGGAAAACGGAGGCATCGTCAAGATAATTCTTAGGAATAACAAGCGGATAAAGCTTGGGAACGCCGACAATTCCGTTGACAGTTTCGGCGTATATTGCTACTACGAACTGAATCCATTTCGTCTTGCTCAGAGCGGAGGCACAATCGTGGCCGATCATGACGATCCCAGTGCTGTTGTGCCGCGTTCACCGTCACGCGGATCTCCGAAGCATCCGGGAGACCGAACAAATCGTAAGATCGGCCGCGCTAGCGTCTATTTCCGAAAAAATTGAATTGACCACTTGGCACAAGTGGGCCACGACCTGGACCGGCCCGGCTTTGTGGGGGACCTCACTTTGCCGCAATTGAGCGTATTGTACGGCGGCTTAGCCAATTAACCTAGAGACTTCAAGTACCGGTACTGGCAGAACGGGCGATTCCTTGTCTACCCACGCGTTACCGCGTAAGCTTTAGACTTGTGCGACGGCAAATGAGTGAATTGCGAACCATCTGGTGGCTTCTTCCCGGTCTCGCGGTATTCTCCATCACGGGCTTGGTTGCAACGGCAGCGTACTTGATTCCAGAGTCGTCCTACCT
>JALYXS010000405.1 GCA_030946965.1 Acidobacteriota bacterium | reverse complement strand
ACGTGCTGCAGAACTCAGGACAGTCCACTTATGAAGCGTTGCAGGCGACGCTGGAGCGCCGCTTCAGCTCCGGGATCAGTCTGCAGGCATCTTTCGCATGGCAGAAGAACATTACCGATGCCGATAGCATTCTGCCGGGGATCAATGGCGGAACGCAACAGATTCAGAACCCCGACAATCTAAGACAAGAGAAGGCGATCAGTATCCAGGACATTCCGCTGGTCTTCACGGTAGCCTATCTTTATGAATTACCGTTCGGCAAAGGCAAAAAGTTTTTAAGTGGAAGCAACATCGCCTCCTCCGTACTAGGTGGCTGGCAGGTAGGGGGCGTGCAGCGTTATCAGAGCGGCGAACCGATTGCATTCGGATGCGCGCAAGGAATTCCGGGTTGGGATAACTGTATCCGGTTTAATCGCGTGCCGGGGCAGTCTCCCCTAAGCGATGCCGCAAAGAGCGGGCATTTCGATCCATTCGCAAGCCGGTATTACAATCCCGCGGCTTTTGTCGATCCGAATCTCAATCGCAACGGCGGAGCTTACCAGTTCGGAAATTACCCGCGCGTAAATAGCGATGTGCGCATGAAACCTTACTACAACGAAGACTTCAGCATCATCCGCAAT
This sequence comes from Acidobacteriota bacterium, assembly GCA_030946965.1. Classification (GTDB taxonomy): domain Bacteria; phylum Acidobacteriota; class Terriglobia; order Bryobacterales; family Bryobacteraceae; genus JALYXS01. Next base: position 10,501 of record JALYXS010000405.1, on the reverse strand, counting down.
TTCAGCGTCCGGGAAGGGATTTCGGTTCAATTGAAAGGTGAATTGCTAAACGCGTTCAACCGGCATATATTCAGCAGACCTGATACAGGTCCGAACAGCCCGAACTTCGGATTGGTTACGGGGACGATTGACGGTCCCAGGAATGTGCAGTTCACTTTAAGAGTGAACTTCTAAGGGACGGCAATGGGCCGGTCCGAACCGGTGTTACTGCTTTTCTTCGTCTGTGCCGCTTTTGCGCGCCAACCGGGTAACGTTGAAGCGGCAGTAAATGAAACCATCCGTAGAGTCGAAGCTCGCGATTTCAAATCCGCATCGGTCGCGCTTAAACGCTATGCTGTTCTCTATCCTAACGACGTCCGTCTTTGGAATCTTTTGGGCGTTTCCGAAGGGGAACTTGGGCGGATACCGGCGGCCCGCGACGCTTTCGAGCGCGGGTTGAAAATCGCGCCCAATAACGTTTCGCTTAACGAAAATCTCGGATTTCTTTACTATCGCCAAGACCGGTTTGCGGATGCCAAACCGTATCTCGAGAAGGCCATTGCGCTTGGCAGCCGGAATCCCGGAGTGGCATTCAGCTTGGGCGCGGCAAAGATTCGCACGGGTGAGCGAGACCGGGGTTTGTCGGAACTAAAGCTCCTCGAAGTTCCGCTTGCCGATTTCCCGGATTACTGGGACGAGCGCGGGTGGGCCGAACTCGCCCAAGATCCGGCGGCGGCCGAAACCGATTTCTCCCGCGCGCTGTCGCTTGCTCCGGACGACCTTCGCGCACTCAACGGAGCCGCTTCCGCCGCTGAAATTCAGAAGCTGGACGAAAAGGCTCTCAGCTTTCTGCTCCGTGCCAGACAAGCTCACCCCGGCGACGTCGATACGCTGGTGCATCTGGGCGCCGTTTGTCTGCGGCGCGACTTGACGATCGACGCGCTCGCCACGCTCGAACACGCCTATAGAATCGCTCCTTCGAATAACGCGGCCCTGTATCTCTATGCGCGCGCGCAAATCGGCGTTCGGCAATGGCAAAAATCTCACGATCTTTTTAGCGAGTTCGCGCGGCGCATCCCAAAATTCGCCGACACTTATTACGCACTGGGGTGGCTCGACATCAAGCTGAACCGGCGTGCCGAAGCCCGGCGCGAGTTGGAGCAGTGCCTCCGATTAGAGCCGAATTCCGCCGATCCGCGTTACGAACTGGCGCAGCTCGATCTGGACGATGGCGAGATCGATTTAGCGGAGAAATTGCTACGCGCGGTGCTGGACCAAGACCCGAAACATGCAAAGGCGAACGTGGCCTACGGGGATATTCTGCTAAAGCGAGGCGACTTTGCGGCGGCGCGAGCGCATTATGAGACCGCGATTCAAAGCAACGCTAGCTCGGGAGCCGCTCACTATAAGCTCTCGTCAGCGCTGTTCCGCTTGGACCGGACCGAAGAGGCCGAAAAGGAACGCGCGCTCGGGGCGCGGCTCAACCAGGAGGAACTCAAATCCAACAAGACAGTGCTCCGGCTGGCGTCGCCGGACGGAGCCCTTCTGAGCGCGGCGCCTTAGTGCGGCTGATTCGGTTATTCATTTGGGCCGCGGCATTAGTCGTGGCGGAGAGCGGCAACTTTGAATCCGGCTTGTCTCTCTACCGAAGCGGCCAATTGCGGAAAGCTCTCGAGCGATTCGGCGAATCTGAAAAGGCCGGCGAAGACAACTTCTTGCGCGGCTTCTACCAGGGCGTTTGCCTGGCAAAGCTAGGCGATTTTCCGGCTGCATCGGCACGCCTGCTCGCGTATGTCTCGGCGCAGCCGTCGGACCCGCATGGATGGTTTTGGCTCGGGCGCGCGCAGCTTCTTCGCAAGCAGTTCACGGAAGCTCGCGGGTCGATTCAGCGCGCCATCGATCTCGACCCGAAGTCTTTCGAGTCGTATCGAACGCTTGGCGAAATCGAGCTCGAACTTCGAAACAACGACGCTGCATATCGCGCTTGGATCGCGGCGAACAAGCTGAATCCGCGCGATCCGCAAACCACATACTATCTTGGGCGGCTCTTTTTCGAGGCCGATTTTCTGGATCAAGCGGCATCTTGGCTTCGGGAAACATTGCGTCTCTCCCCCACGCACTTCAGCGCCATGACCTATCTGGCGTTGTGCGCGGAGCATCTGGGTGAAAGCGGGGGTGGCGGCGTGGGCGATAACGAAACGGCCATCCGCTTATATCGCGAGGCGATTCGCCAAAGCAAACTGCAGAATATGCCCTACGCTTGGGCGTATGTCAGTTACGCGAAGCTATTGCGGCAATTGGGCGACGATGGCCAGGCCCTCCGCATTCTCGAACAATCGGAAAAGCTCTGCCCCGAAGCGCACGGACTTGCGATTCTAGGGCAACTTCTTATGGCGCAAAACCAGAAGGCGCGCGCCGAGCCGGTGCTTCGCCGTGCCATCGAAATGGATCCCGGCATCTCGGAAGCTCACTACCGGCTGAGCGTTTTATTGAGATCCTCGGGGAGAATCGAAGAAGCTCAGAACGAAATGAAGCGGTTCGAGGAAGCGAAACAACTTGAAGAAAAGACCAGGAATAAAATTTCCGCAATTCGTAAATAATTGCCGCCGGATTGGGCGCGCGGGTATGACAAAATAGCGCAGTGACTAAATAGCGCAAAACGGGAGAGCACGTTGCAAACGATTCACCTCGGCACGATCGATTATGTAATCCTTGCGATTTATTTTACGTTCGTGCTGGGAATCGGATTCGCCCTCAAGCGATACATGAAGACCAGCACGGACTTTTTCCTATCCGGGCGGTCGATACCTGCATGGATCACGGGGCTGGCGTTCATTTCCGCCAATCTCGGCGCGCAGGAGGTGATCGGCATGGGTGCGTCGGGCGCGAAGTATGGGATTGCAACCAGCCACTTCTATTGGGTGGGCGCGATTCCGGCGATGGTGTTCGTAGGCATTTTCATGATGCCGTTTTATTACGGCTCGCGCGCGCGATCGGTGCCGGAATATCTCAAACTGCGGTTTGACGAAAAGACGCGTGGGTTAAACGCGATCTCCTTTGCGATCATGACGATTTTCTCGTCTGGCATTTCCATGTATGCCATGGGCCTGCTGCTCGAAACCCTGCTCGGTTGGGATTTCAATTTCAGCGTGGTCGTCTCCGCGGTAATCGTTCTCGCGTACACGTTTTTGGGCGGGCTGACATCGGCGATTTACAACGAGGTTTTGCAATTTTTCCTGATCGTGATGGGGTTTCTGCCGCTCGTGTTTTTGGGGCTGAAGGATGCCGGGGGCTGGAGCGGCCTGCAACAACGCCTCTCGGTAGTATCGTCCGCGCAAGGCTATGCGCCGGATGCATTCTCGCGCTCGTGGGCGTATTTGGGTTCGCCTTCTTCGAACCCCATGGGTATCGAATGGTTCGGCATGGTGGCGGGGCTGGGCTTCGTGCTCTCGTTCGGCTATTGGTGCACGGACTTCCTGGTGGTGCAGCGGGCCATGGCGGCCAATTCCAAATCCGCCGCGCGGCGCACGCCTTTGATTGCCGCCATTCCGAAAGTATTTTTTCCTTTTCTGGTTATTCTGCCCGGCATGATTGCGATCGCGCTTACTTATCAATCCGGAACCAGCGGTTTCGCGCTTCCGAAAAAAATCGATGGCACCTTCAATTACGATCTCGCGATACCCATGATGTTGGGCCATTATTTTCCGCCGGGAATGCTGGGCATCGGGTTGGCGGCGCTCATGGCGTCGTTCATGTCGGGCATGGCGGGCAATGTTACGGCGTTCAACACGGTCTGGACTTATGACATCTATCAGTCCTATATCCGCAAGAACGCGACGGACGCGCACTACTTGTGGATGGGTCGCATGGCGACAATTTTCGGTATCGTGGCCTCCGTGCTGGCGGCCTATGTAGCGACGCGCTTCAACAACATCATGGATATGTTGCAACTTGTGTTCGCGTTCGTGAACGCTCCGTTGTTTGCGACTTTCCTGCTCGGCATGTTCTGGAAGCGCACCACGGGCCACGGCGCGTTTACAGGTCTCTTATCGGGAACAATCGCGGCCGCGATCCACCATGGACTTACGCTGCCCGCTCACGCCGTTCCGGGCGTGAAGGGCGGCTGGCTGAACGTGCTCCACATGTACCCGAGCGAAATGGCGCAGAATTTTTGGACCGCCATTTACGCGTGGTCGGCTTGTTTCGTGGTTACGATCCTGGTGAGCATGGCTACCAAACCGCGCGCCGAGAAGGATCTTGTGGGCCTGGTCTATTCGCTGACGGAGAGAACGGTAGAGCGGGAGAGACTTTGGTATAAGCGGCCGGCGGTTCTTGCCGTCGTGGTTTTGCTCATCACCCTCGTGATGAACATTATCTTCTGGTAGGGAGCTTGCAAAATGGGACTCGATATCCGGTTGCCGATCGGCTTGATGTTTTCGATTTTCGGAGTGATTGTCGGCGCATATGGAATGTTTGCGGACCCGGCTATGAACCAGCGCGCGCTCGGGATCAACATCGATATGTGGTGGGGGATCTGCTCGCTGATTATGGGCGTGATTCTGCTGCTTGCGTGCCGGCGGAAGAAGGCGCGCCTGTAAATACCCGCTTGCGCCATTGGTCCACAATCGGTTTGCCCTTCGATGGAAACCGATGGCGGCCCTCCAGCATGTGAAACTCGACATCTTCCGTCCGTAGTTTCAACTTCTCTTCAAACCTTTCCGAGACCGCCGGCGCATAGAACTCGTCGGCGCTTCGGGAAATATGAAGCAAAGCGGCCGATACCTTCCCGAACGGCCCCATTTCCCAATCTTTAGGCACGCCTCCGCACACCCCAATAACTCCGCGCACCTCATCCAGATGCGTTGCCACGAAACGGTAATTCAGGCCAACGGGTTGCGAGAAACCCACCAGCAACCGGCGTTGCGCCGGAATTCCAAATCGCTGTCCCGCTTCGTGCAGCACGTGCAACAGCATCTCGTGATGCAGGCGAATCGAAGCGCCCGCATGGTCGCGCGCCGCCCAGGAGTAACCGGTTTCGCCGTGGGACAAGTTGGGCGACACGAAAAATTGGCTAGGCCCCTGAACCGAAGCGATCACATCGTCCGGGAACCATGTCGAAGTCAGCCGCAGCATCGCATCGGGATTCGAGCCGTATCCGTGCAAAGCCACAACCAATAGAGTGTTCTCATTTAGAACCGGCGGCTGGTAAAGCAGATAATGACAGTCGAGCCGCGCGGTGAAGCTCCGGCGTTCGGGTTCGCCAACGCGCTCGTCAATGACCACGCGCTACTTCTCTTTCTTTGCCAGCAGCGCTTTGATTTCCGCCGGAAGGTCGAAACGTTCTTTCGGAATATCGGTGTTGAAGACGATACTCGTAAATGTCAGCTTTAATTGCTGGCCCGCGAGCTTTTGGTTTAGCGAATGCGGCATCAATATCCCGCTTTCCAAACGGTAATCGCCAATGCTGGCGTCTACGGGAACTTCTCCCATGGGTGTTTTCAAGGTACCGGTTTGCCTTACCATCAATCCGCTTTCTTTATCGAAATAGTGCGTTTCAGGCTTGCCTTCAAGCGGCGCCATCACGACTTTGTAACAAACATTTCCGTCCACGGTTTCGACGCCCACGCATTCCGCGCTCTTGTAGGACTCCTTCCAGTGTGTTTGGGGGTTGAAGTTCGCCGAACGGAGAGCCAGCGCGCGTTCTTCGCTTTCTTTAATTCGCGCGCCCTGCAGGGCCGAGAGCGACCAGGCGGTCTTGCCATCGGTTCCTTCTTCGAATTTCCCGACGCCTGCAATCTCAAACACCGAATACATTTTCGAAGGCTCCGCGGCATAGACCGTGAGAGCGCCTTTGATACCCTGGCTCACGATCTCCATGGTTCCCTTCGTTATGGAATTGTGAATTTTGGCATAAGCCGGGCTGCCCCCGGTTGCCTCGATGTACTTATCGAGAACGGCATCGCCCTTGGGCAATCCATCGCCGGCGTGCAAGGCAACAGCCATTACGATCGGGAATGCAAATTGCTGCGTTCGTGAAAGCTTCATTCGGTGTTGTTTCCTTTTTGCCGCGCGTGAATCCACTTTACCGCCGCGTCCACGATAGCGTCGCGACCCGCGAGCAGATCTTCCCGCGTAGGCTCGACCCTTACGTCGGGCATAACGCCCGCGCCTTCGAGAGACTTTCCACCTTCTGAAGTGTAACTGGCGCGTGCGTATTGAAATCCGTCGCCGTTGGGCAGCTTTTCTATCGCGGAAGGCAGCGCGGCTCCGGCGGTGCGCGTGCCGAAGATGCGCGCCCGATGCAGATCTTTGAGGCCTTCGGCGAAGATTTCAGATGTGGAGGCGGAAAGCCCGTCAACCAGGATTGCGAGCGGACCCGCGTAGAAGGGCAAACGCGGATTCACGGCGAATTGCAGCGCGGATTCGCGCATATACATGGTGCCCAGCCGCTGGTTGCCGCGGTCGATGAAGAACCCCGCCATGCCCATCGCCATGAACGCGATTCCTCCCGTGTTGCCGCGCAAATCGACGATCATTCCCTTGCAACCGGAGCACGATTTCACGGCGTCTTCGAAACGGGGCATCAGCCGCGCGGGGTCCATGAAAAGGTTGAACCCGATGTAGCCGATATCGTTTTCGATTTTATGCGCATCGATCCACACGTTCATCACCGGCGCGAATCCGAATTGTGTGGGTTCGCCGCGCGGCGGAATGCGGGAGATATCGAGAGTCCGTTTCCCGCCCGCGCCATCGACAAACTCGATATGCGCGCTGTTTTCGATATTGCCGTTTAGCCTGGTGAAAACCGCCCGCGCGAGATAAAGGTCGCGCAACGTTGAGTTCCGGTAAGTTACGTCCGCGCGATCGAGCATTGGATTCAAAGCGGCGCCGTCTATCGAAAGAATCTCCCAGCCGGCATGTATGCCTGCCCGGGCCGCGGGTGAGCCTGTCTCAACCGAAGTGACCAAAACCTTACCGCCAATCACGCGGGCATCGAAGCCGGCTTCCCCTTCCGCGCCGCTCGAAGGATCGCGCAACTCCCCGTACACCTCCCTCGGAATGACGCTGAAATGACTTTGATGCAAGCGTCCGATCATGTCGCGGATTACCTCGCGAGCTTGATCCATGGTGGTCGCGCGCTCGAGTTTCGGACGCAGTTCGTCGTGGATCGCGGACCAGTCCAGGCCTCCGAGTTGCGGGTCCCAATGGGCATCGCGAATTGTTTGCCAGACCTTTTCGAAGGAATCGTTATTCAGCTCGCGCTCGGCGGGAGTCAGCGCGGCAAGGCTGGAAGTAAAAACTAAAATCCAGGAAAGGAATCGCAGCACGAAGTTATTCCCATCGCAGAGCGGCGCACGCCGCAACACTGTCGATATCTACGCCGGTACCCTCTTCGTTTTTGTACGCTTCCAAATCGCGCGCCTTCCCATCCGGCGTATACAGCCGTGCGTGCTTGAAATCGCCCAACACGTGAACCGTGACATTCTCCACCGGAAACTCCGAATAGTTTACCAACTGCACCAACACCTTCTTGCCATCCGGGCTTGCCGTCAAATTCGACAGCATGGTCGCTACGTTAAACAGCCGGGCGCCCAGGTTCTTGCGGCCGATCATGTTCTGCATGTCGTGCCAGATGTCGTCCAGGCGTTTCACTTCTTTCTCGTCGAGCGTGATGCGATCCTGGTCTGCCGGCGCGGCGTCTTTCCACCCGGCGGGAGCCGTGAGCAGCGTGCCACCGGCGCGCGTGAACGATTTCAAAATGCCGCGCTGCTCTTCGTTGAGCGAATCGCGATCCACATCGACGGCCATGCTGGCGCCCTTCAGCGCCTCGGGCGTCAGGCGCCGCGGCGGAATTGCGCGCACCGGCGTGTGTCTTACGGCGATCATATCGAGAATGCCGCCGGACAAAAACGCTCCATCTTTTCGATCCTGAACAATCGCCAGTTTGCCGGCTGGCTGCATCGCGCGCCACTCCGGATGATCCTCGTAAAATTGCAGCAACTGCGCCATCCGTTTCCAGTCTGCCACGGCGGATGGCTCTCGCCGCAGCAGACGCTGGCTGAAGTTATCGTCCAGCGCCACCACCCAGCGGGCGCCCACCATTGCCGCATCGCCAATCGCTTGCAGATACCGCTGCCCCGTGATTACAGATTTTTCAGGAGGCAGATTGCCAATCCAAACGGTGGAATTACCCCACGCGCGAGCGGCGCGCAAAAAACCGGAATTGGTATCGATCCAAGCGGATCCCGATGGACCCGCCTTCGCCGCGCCATCGGGGGTGACCTGAATACCGGCCCAGACGCCTTGATATGTTCCAATTACCGGCGCGCTTCCTTCGAGATTCATATGGCTTCGCGACGAGATCTCAATCACCACCGGATGCAAATCCGCCAAACCGTCGCGCACCTGGGCGGCCACGCCATTGGCGAAATCGCCTTCGAGAACAATTCCCTGAAGCTTGGATTTGATCGCACTGCGCGCGTCCGCGAGCGGATCGCCACCCGGATGAATCAGTGCTAACGGAGCGATGCCTCGCTGAGAAGCCGCGGAAGCGAATGCCGCAGTGGCGCTCGCCCGGTCTGCGTTCCAGGAGAGCAAGAGACAGTTGACGGGCGTGCCCGAGAGCAGTTCGAGGCTCTTCGGATCGGTCGAATTCCAACGCGCCGGAACCCAGTCCGCTGGGGTGGCGAAGGCGGTCGCGGCGAACGCGAGCGCGGCAATAAGGGCTTTCGGCATACTTCTTCGATAGTAACTTGCGTTGCCGGGTCTAATCGCACTCAACCACCTTTCAACTTCCACGGAGCGGTCTCACAAGTGCTACACCGGGGTCCCATGAGGATGATTGTAAACAAAACTTTTCTGATGCTCTTACCCGTATTTCTGGCGGGCTGCGGTAGTAAGGCCGTGGATTCGCGTAATGCAGCGGGAACGTCGGGCGGTTCCGACGGTCCGTCTACGGCGGAGAATCTGCCACCCCGGCAGGATGGGAACGCCGCAGCCGGAAAGAATGTCTTTCGTTTCGAAACCTTCGGTAACGAGGGCTTCTGGACAGATGCGGCCCGTATGCCGGCGGGCATTAAAGCGGCCAAGGTAACGCCGCTTCAAGCTCTGGAACTGGGCTTGAGCGTTGACGTGGATGCTGTCGATGCGACAACCAGAGATACCTTGATGACGCAACTCAAGGCGGATCCAAGCGGAAAATCTTCATCCTTGCTCAACGACCCGAAGATGACGGCCAAACTCATCAATGCCAACGCCGTTATTGGGATGCCCATTAAAGACAGCAATGACGATGGTGTTCTAGACGTCGATAACGGGGACAAAGTGGGCGTTAGCTGCGCACTCTGTCACACCATTACAGACGGTTCGGCCTTTAGCGTCCCGAATGGCGGATCGGTCGGGCACCGTCTGGACGGGCTGACGAATCACAATCTCAATATAGGCAAAATTCTCGCGACGGGAGCCAACTCACGGGCGCTTTACCCGCTTCTTCAACTCGCATTGAAAGCCAACGGCGGCAGGACTTTCGGACGCGCCCCGAAAGGTCTCACCGAAACATCGACTGAGGCAGAGGTCGACGCCTATCTTTCCAATCCGAACTATTACCCGATCGGTATGTTCGACGATACGTTTGACGGCAATGGCGACCCGATGCATATTCAGCCGCTTTTTCGCCAGGATCTCGCGGGTCCGTTCGGAAGCGAAGGGTCAATTGCCCGCCTCGATAACTTCAGCAATCTCGTCTACACGGTACTGTTCGATGTCACCGATCTCACCACTCCCGGAGGACGTGCGCTGTTGCACAAACTCGCCGGCGCCGCTGGCGACGAGGTCGCGGACAACTACGTTAAAGTACTCGCGGATACGAACGTTAAAGGCTATCCTTTCGTAAAAGCGGCGCCAAACCCAAATCCGGGCAGCGAAGAAGCTTTCATCGGCGTCCGCGTGGACAATACCAAACTCTTGGACCTAAATGCCTATGAGGTTAGTCTTCAGGCCCCGGCTGGCGCAAAGGTCGATTCACAGGCCGGGTCGCATGGCCGTCAGATGTTCCGTACGGCTGGTTGCACATCATGCCACAACGTGGACCAGAGCAAGCCCGTGCCTGCATTTATCGTTCCCATGAAACAAATTTTTCCCGGTGACAACCCGGTTGTTCTCGCGCAGCGTACGCCTCCGCTGAACCCGGTCGAGGATACACCCGGCAATTTCTTCGACGATAAGATGGCCGTGCTTAACGCCAGCGTTCGCGGAGGCATCCGGGGTATTGCGTTGCCGTTGCTGTTGGACCTTGCTCGTAAGCCGGTTTTTCTCCACGACAACTCGGTCCCCACTCTTGACAATCTGCTCGACCCAAGCCGCGGCGCTAACGCACCCCACCCCTTTTACGTGTCTGGCGCGAAGGACCGCGCCGACATGGTGGAATTTCTTCGCGGTCTCGATACGAGCAACGTTACGAACAACGCCGGAGGGAAGTAGGGTAAATGAAATTAAACCAGATTCGGCGCGGCCAAGGAAGGCC
>JALYXS010000625.1 GCA_030946965.1 Acidobacteriota bacterium | reverse complement strand
AGCCTGGGAAGACGGGACTTTGGACGAAAGGCGATACGATCGCGTACTTCGACGATTTCCGCATCGATAAGAAGAACTAAACTGCGCGTCGCAATCGTATCCGACATCCATGGCAATCTAACCGCGTTTGAGGCAGTCCTCGCGGATCTGCGGCAAACCTCTCCCGATTTGATCTTCCATGGCGGCGATCTCGCCGACAGCGGATCAAGCCCCGTGCAGATCGTGGACCACATTCGCGAACTCGGCTGGCAAGGGGTGGTAGGCAACACGGATGAAATGCTTTTCAGGCCGGATTCGCTAAAGGAGTTTGCGAATCGATCGCCCGCGCTACAATCGCTTTTCGCCGCGACCGGGGAGATGGCGGCGGCGACCCGTGAAGCGCTTGGCGAAGACAGGCTCGCATGGCTCAGCGGCCTGCCGTTCACTCAGATGCACGGTCCGATGGCGCTGGTGCATGCCAGTCCCGAGAGTACTTGGCGCGCTCCCATGCCGGACGCGAGCGATGCCGAGCTGGCGTCGATTTACGGACCGCTCGGTCGTCCCGTTGCAGTCCATGGGCATATCCATCGCTCCTATATTCGGAGCGTTTCAGAACTCATCGTCGCCAACACAGGCAGCGTCAGTCTTTCTCACGATGGCGATCGCCGCGCCGCATATCTGTTGCTAGATGATTCGAAGCCTGCAATCCGGCGCGTGGAGTATAACGTCGACAGGGAGATTCAGGCCCTCTCCGCTTGCGGTCTGCCCCACGCCGATTGGGTTGCAAGAATGCTCGACAGCGGCCGCCCGGAGTCACTCGCGGACCTTGATCCGTGACCGGACCAACCATGACACTGACTCTTGAACTCCCCCGAAAGAAATGAAGCGCCCTGAAGGCTAAGGCACAGGCGCAGGGCGTGTCGCGGAGCAGTATGCTCAGCAGGTTCTCGATCGCGATCTGGAGGGAAGCAGCCCGCAGTCCGTCTTCTCGATGTTCCGGGAAATTTGGAGCGATATGCTGCCCAGAGATGGCTTACGACAGTATTAGGGCGTCCCCAAAACAGATCGGTGCAGCCGGTTTTTCCCGATACGTTCTACTGGGTTGCGCTTTCCGATCCCGCCGATCCGCTATACCGGGATGCTCTGGAAGCCGAGAGCGCTCGTGCCGACGCGTTCGAATAGCATCATAACCCGGAATCGGCCCGATTTAGAATACAGGTTGGAACAATTCCTTCTCGCTCTCGTCCCCGAGCGTCGCGTGTTCAGCGTGACTGAGTTGAACGCCGCCATTCGAGGCGTGCTGGATACCGAATTTCCGGACGTGTGGGTGTCCGGAGAAATCTCCGGCGTCAAAATGGCCGCCAGCGGCCACTGTTACTTCACGCTGAAGGAGCGCGATTCTCAAATCGGATGCGCGTGTTTTCGCGGCACTCTTCGCTATCTCAAATTCAAGCCGCAAGATGGCATTGCGGTGCTGGCCCGCGGCCGCATCGACGTTTTTGAAGCGCGCGGGCAATACCAGTTGCTGGTGGAAACGCTCCAGCCGCAAGGCCACGGCGCGCTGCAGTTGGCGTTCGATCAGCTCAAAAAGAAACTGGCGGCCGAAGGCCTGTTCGATCCGGCGCGGCGGCGCGCGCTCCCCCGCTTCCCGAACCGCATCGGCATCGTCACGTCGCCCCGCGGGGCGGTGATCTCGGACATCGTCCAGATTCTCGGCCGGCGTTTTCCGGGCCTGCACATCCGGCTCTATCCGGCACTGGTGCAGGGCGAGGGATCGATCGAGGACGTATGCCGGGGCATTCAATACTTCAGCCGGTCCGGATGGCCGGAGGTGGTGATTGTCGCCCGCGGCGGCGGCTCGCTCGAAGACCTGTGGACATTCAATGAGGAAGCCGTCGCGCGCGCGATTGCCGCTTGCGCGGTGCCGGTCGTTTCCGCGATCGGGCATGAGACCGACGTAACCATCGCCGATTTTGTCGCGGACCTCCGGGCGCCCACGCCATCCGCCGCCGCCGAGATGATTGTGTGCACGCGGCAGGAATTGCTCGAGCGCATCGCGGCTTCCCGCCAAAAGCTGTCGCAATCGGCGCGCTACCGCCTGGCATTAATTTCGCGCCGTTTGCAGAAGCAGGGAATCGAGCGCGCGACCTCCTCGCTCCATCGCTTCGTGGGGCGGCAATTACAGAATGTCGATGAGAAGGAATACCGGATGCGCGAGCGGCTGCGTCATCTCGTCGAATTGCGGCAGCGGCGGCGGCGGAGCCTTGAAGAGAAGCTCCGGTACTACGATCCGCGCCCGCGATTGCAGCGCGATCGAAGCCGGTGGGTAAACTCTCGAAGCGCCGGAATCGAGTGGATCAAACTGCGGCTCACGCGCAACAGCCGCCGGGTGGAAATGCTGGAGGCAAAACTTTCGCAGTTGAGTCCGCTGCGGATCTTAGATCGGGGATACGCGATCGTGACGGCTGAATCGGGAGAAATTGTGAAAGACGCAATATCGGTTCCGGCTGATTCCAAAATACGGGTGCGCCTGGCCGCCGGAAGGCTCCAGGCGCGCGTGATGGAATCCGGCGAGTAACTAACGTTCGGCGGGCTTCTTTTCTTCCATTTTTTTCTCCTCGCGAGGATGCGGCTTCGCTTCCGGCGCGGCTTTCCGTTCCTCTCGAATTTCCCGCTTGATCTCCTGCCTGGGTTGAATTTGCGGTTGATGCTGGGCTTCCGAAGGGTGAGGTAACGGAACTGTCGCGCGCGACGGCCGCTGGTTTTCCGGCGCCTGGATGCCGATTCGTCCCGCCGGGGCTGGACGATCGGATCGCAGAGTCCGCAGTGTTGCGGGATCTACCGGCCGTCCGGGGTTCGCTTGCAGCGCCTGCTGTTTAACCGCGAAGGAAACAGGCGCCGGCGGCGGGGCCGTCTTCGTAATTACCTGCCTTTGAGCGAACATCGCCCGAGGCTGGGGCACGGGCCGCGCGCTCGCCGCTGAAATGCTCTCCCGTCGAGGAGCAATCGCCGCGGAGCTTTCGACCGGCGCGGACGCAAGCACCGCGGCGGGTACCGTCACCGCCGCCCGCTGCACGGGCCGAGCCGTCACGAAATCCTGACGCGAAACCGCCGTCACCGCGCCCGGCACTGTCTGATTCACGTATTTCACGTTAGTGATGTTCGTCCGGTTGATGTTGGTCACGTTGGTGATGTTGGTCACGTTCGTTACGTTCACGCGGTTCACGTAAGCGGGCGAGACATGATATGCCGGTTGGTAGACTTCGCGCGGTCCCAATGGGAACCACGCCACGCCTCCGCCTCCTCCGCCGAAATTGAGCGACACGCTCCAGCGATTGCCGCCGACAAACGCCACCAACGCCGGCGCGTACACGGGCCGCACCGCGACCGGTCCCGGAATCCAGCCCCAACCTCCGGCGATGAACGCCCAGCGTCCGTAGTGAAACGGAGCGAATCCCCATGGGGCGTTGTCGATCCACGTCCACCCCCACGGCTCCACCCACGCCCAATGTCCAAAACGATAAGGCGCCCATCCGGCTTCGACGCGCGGCACCCATACGGGTCCGTATTGGGGAACAGTCTGCCACGCGCCGTGCGCCTCCAGATCCTCATAGCCCGCCATCTCGCGCGAGACGTAGCGCGGCGGCGGAGCGGAATCTTCGCGGCGGTCCCGCTGCTCGCAAAAGCGGTCGAAACCGTCCGGCGCATTCGCGCCGCGCACGTCCTGCTGCGATCCATCCCCAGTGAAGTAGGCCGTCTGTTGCGGATGAATCGCGAAGCTCGCTCCATTGGCGGTCGCTTCCGCCTCGCCCGCGCGCACCGTCACCATGGTCGCGTTGCGGTCCGGGTCGGTGTCGATCCGGTACTCGCCGGTGCGCAGCAGCGAAATCGCGCCGTTGGGCGTGTCGATTTCGTACAATTCGCGGTCGTCCAAATGACGGATGCGCAGATCGATCGCGCCCTCGGTAATTCGGATTTGCACGGTGCGATCGTCCAGATTCAGAAAGCTCATGTTGGTGCGAGGCGCGAGCCGGATGCCCGACGACCCGATGTGCATTTCCGCGCGCGCGCCGTCATCGGTGTAGAGATGGTCGCCAATGGTCAGCGGATAATTTAGGGTCGCTTCCGTCCAGGTATCCACCGAGGCCGGTTCAAAGGAAACCGCTCCTTCCAAATAATTCAGCCGCGCCACGCGCGACGGCGGGTCCTGCGCAAGAGCCGCTCCAACCGGCAGCAGCGCGCTTATAAACAAAACGGATCGTATCGTCAATTTCACGCCTCCTCGTTACCGCAAACACGACGTCAGGCGGGAAGTATCTGTTAAATCCGATTCATCTCGGCTAGCCATCGACGTGGGACAGGCGCTTAGCCGCCGCGCCCTCTCACTATAATGTCTCTGGGATAAACCCGGAACAGTGGGGGCAAGTCAAAGAGATCTTTGAAGCGGCCCGCTGCTTGCCTCCATCTGCGATACCGGCGTTCCTAACCGAAGCTTGCCGGGGCGATTCATCCCTTCGCGAAGAGCTCGAATCGCTGCTGCAAGCATACGAGCCCGCCGATAACTTTCTTGAAAAGCCGGTTCCTATTCCTCGCAAAGATCCGGAGCGTTTAGGTCCTTACCAGTTAGTGCGGGAGATCGGCAACGGCGGCATGGGCACCGTTTATCTGGGCGTACGGAGCGACGACGAGTATCGGAAGCGCGTCGCCGTGAAAGCCATCAAGCGGGGCATGGATACCGAAGCCATTGTGCGGCGATTCCGCCGGGAGCGCCAAGTCCTTGCCGCGCTCGACCACCCCAACATTGCGCGCTTGCTCGATGGCGGCACATCCGCGGCCGGCTTGCCCTATTTCGTGATGGAGTATGTCGAAGGGCTTCCTATCGATCGATATTGCGAGGAGCAAAAGCTCTCCGTCGACGATCGCCTCAAACTGTTTCGCATCGTCTGCGGCGCCGTCCACTTCGCCCATAAGAATCTTGTAGTGCATCGCGACATTAAACCGGGAAACATTCTGGTGACCTCCGGCGGAACGCCGAAACTGCTCGATTTCGGAGTATCGAAGCTGCTCAATCCGGAGATGTCTTTCGCCACCATCGATTCGGGCGATCAGGCGCTGCGGTTAATGACTCCCGAGTACGCCAGTCCGGAGCAGGTGCGCGGGGAGCCCATCACCACGGCGAGTGACGTCTACTCGCTGGGTGTACTGCTTTACGAGTTGCTTACCGGTCATCGCCCGTATCGCATCGTAACCCGCTCTCCGGAAGAAATTTTCCGCCGCGTATGCGAGCAGCAGCCCGAGCCTCCGAGTTCAATCGTCACCCGCGTGGAAGAGACCATCACGCCTGAGTCGGTCAGCGCTACGCGCGAAGGCGAGCCTCGATCTGCGGCGGCGATTGTCCGGAGATCTCGACTATATCGTTCTGAAAGCGCTCTCGAAAGAACCGCAGCGTCGATATGGGTCGGCTGAGCAGCTATCGGAGGACGTGTCGAGGCATCTGAATCAGATGCCGGTGCTCGCGCGCAAAGACACCATTCGATACCGGCTGGGCAAACTGGCGAGACGGCATCGGGTCGAAACCGCGGCCGCCATGATGGTATTGGTTGCCCTGATTTCCGGAGCTTCGGTTGCACTCTGGCAGGCACGCGTGGCGAGAGTGGCGCAAGGCCGCGCGGAACAGCGTTTCGAAGATGTTCGCAAGCTGGCCGATTCGTACCTTTTCGAGCTGCACGACGCGATCGAGAACCTTCCTGGCTCCACGCCGGCGCGGCAGTTGCTCATGAAGCGAGCGATCGAATACCTCGGTAGCCTGGCGCGGAAAGCAGGGATATTGGCCTGAAGCGGGACATGGCGACTGCGTATTTCAAGATCGGGAACGTGCAGGGGGAACCGGGACAGGCCAATCTGGGCGACTCCCAAGGTGCTCTCGCCAGCCATTTGAAGGCTTTGGCATTGCGGCAGAAGCTTGCCGCGGCCGGCGATCCCACAGACCGGCGCTCCCTCGCGCAAAGCTATCTTGCCGCCGGCAGTATGTTGTCCCACACGGGTCATACCCGCGAAGGTCTGGACGATTTGCGCAAGGCGGTCGAAATAGGGGAACGAATTAATCGCAAGGATGCGGCGCCCGGAGAGCGCCTGCAGCTCGCGAAAAGTTATGAAGTTCTGGCCAACCTTCAGGATGGAATGGGGGGCGCGGGAACCGTGGGCGATCCCCAAAATGCGCTGGAGAATCACGGGAGAGCGCTGGCCATCTACCAGGCCCTGCTGGCGCTCGATCCGGGAAACAATGCCGTGCGCCGGCTGACCGGCAACTCCCAACTCACCTTGGGAGACAGTTTGGCCAAGCACGGATCTACCAAACAAGCTCTCGAGAAGTACCGCCAGGCGTTAGATATTTTTCAGGGAACGCAGGACCATGCCAACGCAAGAGCCCGCCGGGCTTTGGCCAACGCATTCTACCGGATTGGTAATGCGTTTCTGCTGAATGGCGACGCATCGGGCGCGCTCGACGGATTCAACAAGGGGCTTGCCATCTCGGAAGAGCTATTTGCGGCCGATCCACGAAATGCGAGGGCGCGCTTGGACGTTGCCGAAGGGTACGCGGATGTGGGCGAAGCCGAAGCGAAATCGGGAAACGTGGCGGGCGGCATCGGCCGAATCAAGAAGGGTATCGCGATCAAACACGAGCTGGCAATCTCCGATCCTCGCAGTGCCACTATCCAAACGACTCTACTTTCGAGCTACTTGACACTGGGCGAGATATTGGACGACCACCGCGATCATGCGGGTGCCCTTCACAATTATGCTGAGGCCGCTCAGCTTGCTGAATCCCAACTCGCCGCCGACCCGAATAATGTGGATGCACGCCTCGATCTGGCGCGTAGTCTAGGAGCGAAAGGCGATCTGAACCAGGCACTCGCCGTGTTGCAGCCTTTGATTCCGCAACGCGGCATGGCATGTGAGTTGGCCGCGAGTATTCAAGCAAAGCTCGGGAAGGCAGCGTTGCCTGCCTGCTCAGTCACGAAGTAATTCGTCAGGAAATCGTTCCGAGATCGGAGCGGCGAATCTTGATGGGTGTATCCCGTATCGATTTTAGACTTCCAGATTGAACTAAATCCTGTAAGTATTTCTGAGATAGGCCGGAGACCTGGCTCGCCTCCTTATTCGTAAGAAACATTTTGTCCTTAGGCGGCAATCGCGCGGGAGTAACCTCCGGTACGGT